>JALUPA010000544.1 GCA_027054335.1 Ardenticatenaceae bacterium | reverse complement strand
CGTGACAGCTTCCTGGCTCTGCAAATGCTCAAGGAACAAGGCGAACTGGGGCTGCGCGTGGTGAAAAATATTCCCGTCTACCGGCTGGAACACGCCATCGGCGTCGGCCTACGTTCCGGTTTTGGGGATGATTGGCTGCGGATTGGCGGCGTCAAGATTTTTGCCGACGGCGCCTTGGGCCCGCGCACGGCGGCCATGATTGAGCCGTACAGCGACGACCCGGACAACACTGGCATTGTCGTCACCGACAAAGAGGAAATGATGGAAAAAGCCAGCGCCGCCGCCGCCAACGGTCTCAGCGTCACCATCCACGCCATCGGCGACCGGGCCAATCACGACGTGCTGGACGTGTACGAAGCGGTGCGCCAGGAGGAAAGATCACGCATCACGCATCACGCATTACGCCACCGCATCGAACACGTCCAACTTCTCCATCCCGACGATCTGAACCGCCTGGGCCAACTGAAAATTATTGCCTCCATGCAGCCCACCCACGCTACGTCTGACATGGAGATGGCCGAGGCGCATTGGGGCGACCGCACGCCGTACAGCTATGCCTGGCGCACGATGCTCAACAGCGGCGCACTCGTCGTTTTTGGCTCTGACGCGCCGATTGAGAAGATTGATCCGCTGCCCGGCATCCACGCGGCTGTTACCCGCCGCCGCGCCGATGGCGCCCCGGGGCCAGAGGGCTGGCATCCCGAACAAAAACTAACGCTGGACGAGACGATTTACGCCTTCACAACGGCCGCCGCCCTGACCAGCGGCCAGGAAGCGCGGCAAGGTTCCATCACGCCCGGTAAAATGGCGGATTTAACTGTTTACGGCCGTGACATCTTCACCATCCCTCCCGACGAACTGCTCGACGTAGAGATCGCTGGGACGATAATCAACGGACAGTTCAAATACCGCGTGTTTTAAGCAAAAAGCAGCGCTTCAATTTCCCGAAGAACTTCACTGAGATCTGGGGCTTGAGCCGGTTCCACGGTGGAACCGGTATGTTGTATTCGATTTCGATATAACCACGAGAGATAACCGTGTCGTAAAGACGGTGTAAATACCTTGAGAGCATCAGGCAGCTACAGGCATATCGGCTAACTGGCTTTCAATCTCTTGCCTGGCTTCCAGATACAATTCGTACCGGCCGGCCCATTTAATAAAAGGCAAATCGTCACCCATTTCGCCGCGCATAAATCGGGCATAAAAGAGATCGCTGGGCATGTTATATTTTTCTTCATAAGTAACTAATTCCCGCATTAAACGGAAAATGTAGTCTATTGTTGAGTTTCGCGTTTCTTCTTGCTCCAATAATGCTTTGAACTCGGCCGATGAAAGCAAATTGTCTTGAGTAATTGTTATTTTTGCCATTGGTTGATCCTTGGTTACTTATTTACGCTCGATGATATTCATTATAGCATAGTGCGGCAAACTGCAAGAGGGTGACAGTGCTGTCTCAAGCTGAGAATCCAATGAACTTTGGCGCACGGCCGTATCCCTTCGCGTATAGTTGTCACAAAACAAAGCATCACGGTGTTTAGCGGAAAAGAAGGATATTTCTGTAACGATACGAGGAGCTTGACAATGCAAAAACGAACAAGAATTGTGGCAGCACTTTTGGCAGCAGGAATTTTGGCGGTCACGGCCGTAGCCCTGCTCGCCTTCATCCAACCCGGCGCCGAGGACATTCTGACCGGCGCTTTGACGACGACGGAAGCGATTACAGACGGCCATGCTATCGTGGAATTTTCCGGGACGATGCCGGACAAGGACGTGAGCGGCACGGCCGAGGTGTGGGGCAAGCTGAACGTCGGCCCCAACGGTGAACCGGCCCTGCGTGTAGAGGTATTGTCTGCCAGCCAGGAAGATATGGGCGGCGTCGTGTTTGTGGCGGATGGCGTCCAGTTCTGGCTGTGGAACCCTGTCAAAAACACGGTACTGACAGGCACATTAGCCGAACTGAAGGGAAAAATGGCGGAACGCGCCGCTGCATATGACGGCGAATACGATTTTGACCATGAGAAACCGGCCGACGTGGAACACCCGGAGACGCCGGCGGAAGCAGTTGCCAAACTGACAGAATATTTTACGGTAGAGAAGATGGGGACAGAAGACGTAGCCGGAACGCCGGCCAACAAACTGCGCCTCATCCCCATCGCCGAGCAAATGCCGGAACAGATACGGGCGGCCGGCGGGCTGTTTTACGCCTGGTTCCGGGCTGCGGACAATGCGCCGCTGGCGCTGGAGTACACGGGCAGCGCGTTGGGCGGCGGTAAGGCCACGGCCGTCCAGCTAGACCTGAATCAGGGCGTGGATGACGGCCAGTTCAGCTTCATCATTCCCGAAGGGGCTGAGGTGATTAACATTGCCGATTTGGAAGCGCCACAGGTGGAAACGCTGGGTGAAGCGGACGCGGCAGCGTTGGGCTTGCTGGTTCCCGTCAGTCTGCCAGACGGGGCGGTTTTGTTGGAGACGGTGGATATGATGGGTACGGCCGTACAACGTTACAGCCTGCCCGACGGCCAATCCTTCACCATTGCCCAGGGCACACCCAACGACCGGTTTGCCCCTGATGGTGACAGCCAGACCATGACTGTGCGCGGTGTTTCGGCCACGCTCTACAGCGACGAGGCCAACGCCCGCACCCTCCTCACCTGGACGGAAGGGGAGACCCAATTCTGGATTGGCGGCGATCTGACGCCGGAAGAAACGCTGGCGATTGCGGAATCGTTAGAGTGATTGGTGATGCGTGATACGTGACGGCTTTTTACGTATCACGCATCACGCCTTCCCCATGACTGACATAATCGAATTAACTGATTTGCAACGTCGTTTTAAGCACGGCGATAGTGACGTATTGGCTTTGCACGGTATAGATTTGACGGTAGCGCAGGGTGAATTTGTGGCTCTGGTAGGGCCGTCCGGCTCCGGCAAATCCACGCTGCTCAATTTGCTGGGCGGGCTGGATCGGCCGTCGGACGGCGAGATTTGGGTGGCTGACGTGCCGCTGCATGAGGCGGACGAGAAGGCGCGCACGGCGCATCGCCGCCACCGCGTCGGTTTTATCTTCCAGAGTTTTAATTTACTCCCCCGGCTGACGGCGTTGGAAAACGTGGCTATCCCCCTGATGCTGGCGGGAGTGGGTAAGGCGGAACGGGAAGCCCGCGCCCGGA
>JALUPA010000543.1 GCA_027054335.1 Ardenticatenaceae bacterium | reverse complement strand
AAGCAGCATTGCGGCCCCAAATTGTGGCGTTAGGCGCGCAAGAATTGTACAGCTATCAGATATTGGCTAACGCCATCCAGGTACGGGTTCCGGCCGGCCAACTGGAACAATTGGCTTCCCTGCCCGGTGTTCTCCGTATTGATCCGGTAGGGCGGTATTCGGTGCAAAATGCCAGCAGCGTTCCTTTCATTGGCGCGCCGGCCGCCTGGGAACCCACAGCCGCCAACGTAGATGGCAGCGGCATTAAGGTAGGTATCATTGACACCGGCATTGACTATTTCCACGCAGATTTTGGCGGTAGCGGCATCATCACCGATTACGTAACCGGCACGACAGGCATCAACCCCACCGTTATCACCGACACAGCCGCCTTCCCCTCGGTAAAAGTGGTAGGCGGTTATGATTTCGTTGGTGACGCTTATGACGCCGGCGATCCGGCCAATGACACGCCGCAACCAGACCCGGACCCGGTTGATTGTAACGGACATGGCACGCACGTAGCCGGTACAACGGCCGGTTACGGTGTATTGACCAACGGCGCCACCTATAGCGGCGCTTATACCGGTACGATGGACTTCAACCAATTCCAGATTGGGCCGGGTGTGGCCCCAGGCGCTGATTTGTACGCCCTGAAAGTATTTGGCTGCGGCGGCAGCACGGATATGGTAACGGCCGCGTATGAATGGGCTGCCGACCCGAACGGAGACGGTAATCTGAGCGACCGTCTGGACGTTCTCAACCTTTCTTTGGGCTGTGACTTTTCCTGCGGTTCTCCCACAGAAATTCAGATGACCAACTTCCTGGCGGAACTGGGCGTCTTTATGGCTATTTCGGCCGGTAATAACGGCAATACTTTTTACGCGCAAGGCGATCCGGCCAGCTCCGCCAGAGCCATGTCGGTGGCCGCCTCCATTGACGGCGGTATTGTCAAAAACGGCATCAACGTCATTACGCCCTCCATGACCATCACCACGTTTGAAGCGGTAGAGGCGGCTTTCTCCAAACCATTGGCGGATACGGGTCCCATTACTGACACGGTAACGTATGCCCAGCCGGCCAACGGCTGTTCGGCGCTGACCAACGGATCAGCCATCAGCGGCACCATTGCCCTGATTGACCGGGGTAGTTGTTTCTTTACGACCAAGTTTATCAATGCGATGAACGCCAATGCGACAGGCGTCATTGTGGTCAACAACGTGTCAGGCGAACCGATTGTGATGGGCGGCACGCCGACCACGACGATCACCATTCCCGGCGTGATGATCAGCCTGGATGACGGTGCGGTAATCAAAGCGGATTTGAGCGCCAGCAACGTGGTAACGGCCGTACTCTCCGCAGATATTACTGTATCCCGCCCCGACCTGGCAGACCAGATTGCCGACTTCAGTTCCCGCGGGCCGGGATCGCCGGACGGCCGTCTGAAGCCGGAAATCAGCGCGCCTGGCTTCAGCATTGTGTCAGCTGCGGTAGGCGAAGGCACAGAGGGCGTCGCCTTTAGCGGCACGTCCATGGCTGCGCCGCACATTGCCGGTGTTGCCGCGCTGATGAAGGAAGCCCGCCCCAACTATTCGGTGGAACAGATCAAGGCGGCCATAATGAACACGGCCGTAGCCAACAAAGACGCCGACGGCAACACCTATCCCGAATCCCGCGTAGGCGCCGGCCGGGTGCAAGTGGACGCCTCGGTAGCGACGACTGTTACGGCCGTTGCCGAAGGCGGCGCGCCAGGCGCAGTCGGCCTCTCCTTTGGCTCATTGACCGTGAACGAAACTTACACCGAGACGCGCGTCATCCGCCTGACCAACTACGGCACAAGCGACGTGACCTACAATCTCTCTGTCAGCCAGACGGTGACGGAAACCGGTGTTTCCCTGACGCCGCTGCTGACTTCCATCACCGTACCGGCCAACGGGTCGGCTACCGTGCCGGTGCAGCTTGTGGTAGACCCCAGCCAACTGGATATGAGTACAGACCCCACCACGCCGGGCACGCAGCTTGGCCTGCCGCGCCACACGCTGATCGAAGCCAGCGGTCAAGTTCGCTTCAATGGCGCGCCGGCCATCCACCTGCCGTATTACGCTACCGTCTATCCGGGAGCGGAAATGTACGCCACGGCATTATCCCAATCGCTGGCCGGCGGTACGGGCAGTATCACCACCACCATTTCCCTGACGGGAACGGCAGCGCACGATACACCCATCGCTACGCTCTTTGAACTGGGTGTGGAAAGTGACGACCAAAACAATACGGACCCGTTTACCGCCATGGCCGACTTGCTGGCCGTGGGCGCCGCCAGTGACGTGCCCAGTTACGGCTTCGGCAGCGGCGTCGTTTACTTTGGCATTGCTACCGCGGGCGAATGGACAACGCCACAGCCGCACCTGGCTGAGTTTGACGTCTATATAGATACCGATATGGACGGCTTTTCCGATTACGTCGTGTTCAACTACAACTACGGCGGCGTCAACGGCTTGGACGATACCGATACGTTTATCACGGCCGTATATAATTTCAACACGGGAACCCTGTCCATTGATTCCTTCGTCAATCTGTTCTCCAGTTCTACCGACACGGCCATTTACAACAACAACGTTATTGTTATGCCCGTTACGGCCGATTTGCTGGGGCTGTCGGCCGGCAACGCTAAGTTTAGCTACTACGTAGCCAGCTTTGGCGGCGGTTCGCTTGTGGACATCAGCGGTTCGGCCATCTTTGATGCGGAAAACCCGGTAGTGGACACTGGCCTGAATGGTATGTACAGCACGCCCTTCTACCCAGACGGCACAGACGTAGAAATCCAGATTGATCGCAGCCGGTTGGCAGAAATGGGTTATACTGCCAGCAACCCGCCCAAAGTGATGGTATTGCATCACATGAATACCGACACCAACTGGAATCCGCGTCTGGAAATCGTGACGCTGAACTTTAGCTCCTACAACTTTACGCTCTTCCTGCCGGCCATTATGAAATAAACCGGCGGCGTTGCTGCCGTAAAGTTAACCAGGCCGCGGTAGCCGTACGGTTGCTGCGGCCTTTTCGTTTACTGGCCGGGGATAATCATTGTTTCGGCCAAAAGATGTAGGACGATTTGGCAAATCGTCCAGGCGATTTACTAAACGCCCTGCGTGGGTGAAACGATAACCACCCCCTACCGGCCGATTGTAATGACGGCTAATGGCGCGGCATCCTCTACACCCGCCTCCGTCTGGATGGGCAGACGGGCGGCCGGATCGGCAATGTCGTAGAGGCCGAGGCTGAGGGTGTAGCGGC
Organism: Ardenticatenaceae bacterium; assembly: GCA_027054335.1. Lineage (GTDB taxonomy): Bacteria > Chloroflexota > Anaerolineae > Promineifilales > Promineifilaceae > JAJRTP01. The sequence continues at coordinate 6,518 of JALUPA010000543.1, read as the reverse complement.
CAGGGGGCAAATCGGGCGGCAGGAAGAGGCCGTGATTGTCTACGATGGTCTCGCCGGGCGGCCACGTGGTAGTCAGGGCCAGGCCGCCGCCGGGTTCGCTGTCTCGCTGAGCGGCTGGACGGCCGTTCTCATCCAGCAAATGCAGGAACACTTTGTACCGCTTCTCCAGGGGCACGGCCGTTTGCCAAAACAACGTCACCGGAATCACGTCCCCCGGCAAGGCAGTCTCCGTCCCCACCGTGTACCCTTGCAGGGTGATGGCCTCACCAAACTGCCAGTTCGTTTCCGTCGCCATCGTTTCGGCGGGCGCGGCAGGGACAGCGTACATGACAAAGCGCACGTCCCCCACCCATTCGTCCACCGCTTTGAAAGCGTGTCCGTCCAACCAGCGTTCCACCAGCCGCTCCGGGTCGCGCTGCGCTTCCCCCCAGAAGATGGCGTAGATACGGCCGTACCGCCCCGCAATCTCACTTAAAGTCGCGTCAATCTCTGCCGGATTCGGCCGGCTGCGCCCTTTGGGCAACGGGTAGACAGCACCCTCGTCCGGGAAATAGTAGGTAAACACCTCCCACTGATTTGGCGCGTCCAGGATGACGGCCGTGTTGGGGTGTCCCTCATCCAGAATGCGCTGCGCCATCCCCCGGTAATCAGCGCGGGCGTAGGCGGGATTGTGGTACAGGTTGTCCAGCGATTGCCAGATGAGGGAAAGGGTGAGGAGGAGAAGGAGGGACGGGAGGAAATAAACCGCAGAGGCGCGGAGGACGTGGAGATTTCTTTTGGCAGAGTTTCCTCTGCGCTCTTTGCGTCTTCGCGGTGAAAATCCCATCCCCAGAAGCAAGGCCAGGAAGGGAACAGCCACAACCAGAAATTTGAAGAATTCCGAGCCGGTTGTGCCCGCCACATACATCATCAGGAGGGGGATGGCGAGGAGAACGAGGACCGGGAGGGAACGGGTACGGCCGTTAATCAGACCAAACAGCGCCGCCAGGAGAACGGCCGTCAATCCCCACCCCACAAACGGCAATGTTTGCCCAAACGCCAGCCACCAGAATGCCTCCCGCAAATAGGACAGCAGCGGCCCCCGCCCGGCCAAATCGTCTGCGCCAAACTGTTGCAGGAAAATGGGCAGCCAGGGGAGGTAGAGGAGGAGAATGGCGAGTTGGAGAGCGAAGAAAGATATGACAAGGTGACGGGGTGACAAGGTGACAAGGTGATAGGGTGAGGCGTAGGGGCGGGATGGCGTGGTATGGGTGTGGGCAGGCGTGACGGCATTTTCCCACGCCATCTCGCCCCGCGTACAGCGTAACCACCAGAACAACAAAGTAAAAAAGATGATGTTTTGGGCGAGGAGGACGGCGGGGAAGAAGTAGTGGGTGTATAACCCGGCGGCAGCGCACAGAACGTAGGCAATACCCCAACCAACCACCCGCCCACTGATTACCGAATACCGATTACCGATTACCGTCCTCATCCACTTCGCCAGAAACAGGGTAGACAACACCGCCAGCAGCCCCAACAAGGCGTACATCCGGGTTTCCTGGCTGTAATAGATGAGGGGCGGGCTGACGGCCGTAACCAATCCGGCAACGAGGGTAACGGAATACGGCCGTTTTCCCCCCAGCAGCAGACCCAGGGCCATGACAACCGGCACAGTCAACACCCCGGCAAACGCAGAAAAGGCACGCAGGGCAAACTCGCTCTCCCCGGCCAACGCCCGCCAGCCGTGCAGCAGCAAATAATAAAGCGGCGGGTGAATGTCGCTGGCCGTCCCCTCAATAATCAGTTCCAAAGACCGCTCGCTCAAGCGGGCGCTGTTCCCCTCGTCATTCCAGAACGACTGGGCATCCAGCAAGTGAAAACGCAGGCCAAAACCCAGCAACAGTACGCCAATGACCAGCAACCGCCTCCCCCACCGGCTCCAATCTCTCATCTCCAATCTCTAATCTCCCTCTTTCGGCGTCAGCCAATGCAGCAGGGTGAAAAAGAGGATGGCGGCGCTGATGGTGAAGAGATACGGCCGTAATCCTCCCCACACATACACCCAACCCGGCGTCGCTGCCGGCTGCGGGTTGCCGTTGGCATATTCCGTTATAGCTTCATACACCGGTAGCGGTGTAAAATCCGGTTCCAGCAGCCGGAAATAGTACATCGGCTTTTCTCGTTCCTCCGCAGCCAGCTTGAGGAACCAGTAACTGTTCACCCCTACCCAGGGCCACTCCGCCCGCGCCCGCTCATACGCCTCCACCGCGTAACGCGCCTGCTGCTCCTCCGTCACCCGGCCAAAACGGGGGTACAACTCCTCCGGGACGGTATTCCAGCCCATTTCGCTAATCCAGATCGGCTTGGCCGCGTCCCCGTGCCGCACCATCACGTCCCGAATGTACAGATTGTGCGGGTAATTGATCACCGTCGGCCGCAGCCGCTGGTCTCGCGCCCCCGACCACAAACCGTACCCCTGAGCCGACATCACGTCAAAACAAGCCCCCGCCCCGGCCGCGTACATCCGCTCCAGAAAGATGAGATCATTCATATTCGCCGGGCTGATCTCCACCGTCGGCGTCAACGCCCCGGCCAGCACCACCGCCTCCGGGTCAACCTGCTTGATGCGCTCGTAAGCCAGGCAAAGCAGTTCGGTGTATTCTTCCGGGTTGACGGGCTGATGCCGGCCCCATTCCTCGTTGCCGTTCGGTTCGTTCCAGATTTGGTAATAGCGGATGCGTCCCTTATACCGCTCCGCCACGGCCGCGGCAAAATCGGCAAAATCGTTAAAATCATCCGGCGGGGCCAGCGCGCCCGTCTCTTCCACCGGCAAAGCCCGCGACCAGGCCGGCGGGTTGCTCAGGCGAGCGATGATTTGCAGCCCGTTGGCCTCGGCCAAAGCCACGATGTTGTCGTACTTCTCCCAGGCAGATTTGGCCGGTTCGTGCCGCCGGTCCTCAAAATCCCCCTTGCCGTGAATTTCAATATCTTCCCAGACAAATTCCTGGCGGATGAAGCGGAAGCCGGCATCCCGCGCCAGTTGCAGGCTGCGTTCCCGCTTCCATTCTTCCACTTCATTTTGCAGGAAGGTGTTCACGCCAAAGATGGAGTCGCCTTTGTTTTGCACAGGAGTATCGGGGGACAGACGCGGTTGGGGGCGCACGGCCGTATTCAGCCAATGAACCACTCCCCGCACCTGCGCCGCCAACGTCTCCTCCCCCGTCAAATCATACAAAGAGGATGCGGCCGGCCACAGGGAAACCACCAACCCCACCGCTGCCGCCAAAACTACTAATCGCTGCCATTGCAAAAATCTATGCATAAGGCAGCATTATAATCGGGTGCTGACAACCTGACGAATACGATCAGAATACGTTTAGGCACGTTCGCCAATTAACAACGAGAGCAAGCCATTACAGGTGTACAAATATAGGGTCATGGGGCAAACGGCCATAACCTTTGGTCTGTACACGCAGACCATCCGCTCCTGTATCCCTGTATCACCCCAAAATATTTTTATTTCGTTACAGTAGGCAGATAGACGGTATATATTTTTCCCGGGGCTATTTCATCTCCAGTGGATATGATTCTGTAACCAATCTGTGGAATGGCGCTAATTGGAACATCTTGTGCCAAGGCAACAAGTTTAGTAGCTCCTTCAACTTCAAGGCTATATGTTTCTTCCAAGGAAGCATCTGGTTTAGGTTCAACATAAATAGTATAAACTCCAGGTTTTAGTAGGGGAGCAATAACAAGATCATCCAGATCATTATCTACAGAGTAGTAAAGGACACCAGGTATTTCTACTAACCATTCTTCATTGCTTACAATTAAATCATCAGTAGTAATTGTAACCCCGTCTGGATCCGTTACTATCAGGTTTATTGGAGAGTGTGTTTGAATAACAAGTCCTACTTGGGCATTTTCTACCCTTCTGAATTCCGTAAAGCCACTTATATTTTTTAGAACATTTTTCTGGCCCCAGACAATGCCCACGCCCGGCTGTGAAGCATGAACTACATCATTGCTCCCTTGTTGTCCTACGAACATTGCTACGTGATCTTGTATCCCATTGCTATCCCAATCAAAAAACAGTAAGTCACCTGGCAAAAGGTCGTCTTCACTCACAGGTTGTGAATTATATCTAAACTGTCCATCAGCCCCTTCGTATCTAATTGGTCCACTAAGCATCGAGGAAGCCCCAAACGATTTGTTGTATGCCCATAAATTCAATCCTGAACAGTCCAATCCATCACCAAACCCTACACTTTTCGAAACTGGATTCCAATAATTATATCCTTGAAAAATTTGCTGAGGTTCTACAAATTCTTTTTGTGTGAAGTCCCATCCCTTACCTCCCCAAAGATAATCGCCTCCAACCACAGAGATTGCTTGATTTGCTGCCTGTTGCGGAAGCGTAGTTCCTACATCTGTTCGAACTTCTATAACCGTAATTGTACCCCAAGATGAGAACAAATGATTTGAGTGTGGTTGGGTTGTTGTGTCCAAAATGATGTTTAAGTAATTGTTTCCGGATGGATTCCCTTGTATCGTGATCGTTTTACTACCACTCACGTGTTCTAGAACACCATCAGCCCATAGTGTCCCCCCCCAAATAAAGCCTAACCCAGGTAACTCACTTGGAGTAACTGGATCAGAGAGAGAAAGTTCCCAATAGGGGTTATCTGAGATGCTAACCGAAAAAGAATCCCAATATCCCGTCCACCCTGCTGAAATAGGATTGTAAGAATCCCAAGTGAAAAGCGAATAATCAAAGGAAATCGTGTACTCAGTAGCAGGAGGCAAAAGAGCAGAAGCTCCATGTATTGAATTGTTTTGTTCGATGTATTCAGATCGATTTGCAACACCCAAAGATATTGTGTCTCCGGAGATAGTTACTTCAGGTATTTCAGAACACGTAGTACACGTCAACCAATCTAAATTCACCGCTGCTGTAGCAGTATCATGAGCAAGCAACGAAATTACAAGAATCAAACTGACAGTTAACAAGATGAAAATGGTCCTGCACTTGTTCATTATTTACCTCCTTCGTAATCAGACCATATAACAAAAGGCCACAGATAAAAAAGTCTGTGGCTCCTCTACTCTATGATCATTTTCATTCATAGTATTGAGATTATGCTTATGCGGCCTTCTCAAAAACTATCAACTAACAACCAACATAATAACTACTAAGCCCGAGAGCTATCGGTCAAAATCAAATGTAGCTACTAACAGTGACAATGCTTGACTATTTTGGGCAATATGGCCGTCTGGCTAACTGGACTCACAACTATTAAGATATATAAGAGATACGTTACGGGAAAAGCGAAGGAAATGTCAAGGGTCTAAGTAATGGTTTTTTGGTGACAAACGTCACTATTAGAGCAGGCGCAAGTCACCAATTGCGAATCTGCTGCAATTCAGATCAGTGCAACGGCCGTACCCATCCCACCATCTCTCTCACCAAACATAGCCCCATTCCCAACTTGCCACCATTTTCCCCAAAACGGTATAATACCCGTATGCACCCAGCCATTGAAGCAACCACACGTGCCCTGGAACGCACACTGGACGACCAGCTTGAAGCCATCTTCCTTTACGGTAGTTTGGCGCAAGGGCTGTACCGTCCCGATGAATCGGATATTAACCTGCTGGTGGAAGTTGCCGAGGGCACGAATGCGCATCTGGTGCGCGACGCTTTCCTGCCGGTATGGGCGGCGCATCAGGATGCCCTGAAACGCGCCCCGCTGCTGGCAGCGACCCCGGCGCTCAACCGTCACCTGCGGCTGAACCCGGCCTTTGCCCGCCACCTCTCCCGCACTGACCAGCAAATCTTTGGCGCCCCGGATGCGCTGGAAATTGACCTGACGGCCGTAGACCCCCACGAACTTTTCAGCCCCATTGCCGATAGAGCTTTGACCGTTTCCGCCATTCTGGCCCCCTCCCTGCTGGATGAGGCCGCGCAGGTTGAATTGACCGCCAAACTGCACCGCCTCTACCGGCATATGACTCAGGAAAACCCGCCGGAAGGGGAACCGCCGGCACAGACTTACGGCCGTATCCAGAAACGTCTCTCCGCCGCCATGACCACCCTGCCCCAAACCAAACGCTGGGATGCTGCTGCCCGCAAAAAGGCTACCTCCCCTCTCCTGCCCGGCCTGCAAAGCATCTACACCTCCGGCGGCCACACCATTCTGGTTTTTGATCACCTGTCGCCGCAGCGCCTCAGCCGGGTCAATTGGGACGCGCTGGCCCAACGGCTGCCGGGCAATCCTGCCAGCCTGCAACTGACTACTGTGGCCCAGGCCAGTTTGATAGCTGCTTACGAACGGCCGTTAGACATCCTCTTCAAACGGTTCCAGCACAGTTGGGGCGTCAACTTTCTGGCCGTTCTGGAACCCTCCCGCCGCCAATTGATGCGCCAATCCGCCCGCACCTCCTCCCGCCTGCTCATTGACGACCTGCCCCACACCTACCTCACCGCTCTGCCCGACGATGACGAAGCGCTGCACAAAATCATCCACGACTTCCAGAAC
>JALUPA010000542.1 GCA_027054335.1 Ardenticatenaceae bacterium | reverse complement strand
GAAAACGCCTTCCGCGAGCTGGCCCTGGGTAACGCCATCCCCGGCAAAACCCACCCGCTCCGGTAGGATGGCGTTACCCAGGGCCAGCTCGCGGAAGGCGTTTTCTACGGCCGTAATCGCATCTTCCATCGTCAAAACTGCTTGCACATCGTCTTCATTCAACCAAATCGCCATGACACACCTCCATGAAAACGTGATGCGTGCTGCGTGTCACATCTTCACGCACCACGCATCAAATCCTTTCAAACCGCGCCTGGAAAAAGCGCAAATACTTCGGCTCATACACCATCTTCAGGCCGCGCGTTTGCTCCCGGTTATCGTAAATCGCCTTCACCGATTCCGCCACCACGTCCATATGCGCCTGTGTGTATACCCGGCGCGGGATGGTCAGGCGGGTCAATTCCAGCCGGGGATAGCGATGATCCCCCGTTTCCGGGTCGCGCCCCGCGCTGACAATGCCCCGCTCCATACTGCGCACCCCCGAATCCAGATACAACTCGGCCGCCAGCGTCTGCGAAGGAAACTCGTTTTGGGGAATGTGGGGATAGAATCGCTTGGCGTCCAGGAAAATGGCGTGGCCGCCCACCGGCTGCACCAACGGAATGCCCCAATCGGTCAGCAGTTCGCCCAAATAGCGCACCTGATTGACCCGCGCCTTGACATAATCGTCCTGCACCGCTTCCTCAATGCCAATCGCCAACGCCTCCATGTCCCGGCCGGACATCCCGCCATAGGTGTGCAGCCCTTCATAAATCACCACCATGTTCCGCGCCAGGTCAAACACGTCCTCCTGGTTTACCGCCAGCCAGCCGCCGATGTTCACCAGATTGTCCTTCTTGGCGCTCATCCAGGCCCCGTCCGTGTAGCTGCAAAATTCTTTCAGGATGGCAGCGATGGGCTTGTCGGCGTACCCTTCTTCCCGCTCCTGGATGAAGAAGCAGTTTTCCATCATGCGCGTGGCGTCCAGGTAGATGCGGATGCCGTATTGATCGCACAATTCGCGCAGCGCCTTGACGTTAGCCAGGCTCACCGGCTGACCCCCGGCCATGTTTACCGTCCCGGCCAGACTGACGTAGGCGATTTGCGCCGCGCCCACTTTGTCAATCAACGCCTGTAATTTGTCCAGGTCAACGTCACCCTTGAAGGGATGTTCGCTGGTGGGATCGTGCGCTTCGTCAATAATTACGTCTACGAATATGCCGCCGGCCAATTCCTGATGCAGCCGGGTGGTAGTGAAGTACATATTGCCGGGAATGTATTGCCCCGGTTTGATGACCGCCTGACTGATGAGGTGTTCCGCGCCGCGCCCCTGATGGGTGGGAACGACGTAGCGGTAGCCGTAATAGCTCTGAATGGCCACTTCCAGATGATAAAAGTTGCGGCTGCCGGCGTAGGCTTCGTCACCCAGCATCATGCCGGCCCACTGCCGGTCGCTCATGGCGCTGGTGCCGCTGTCGGTGAGCAGGTCAATGTACACGTCTGCGGAGCGCAGGAGGAAAGTATTGTAACCCGCCTCTTGCAAAGCTGCTTCCCGCTCCGCCCGGCTGATCATTTTAATCGGTTCCACCATCTTGATCTTCCACGGTTCGGCCCAGGAACGACGGCCGAATTGCTGTCCCATTGTTTGGGGAAATTCGTTACTCATGCGTACTCTCCTTTTTTGGAATTAAATTTTGGTACATTTTTATTCAACCAGTAATGGCGGATTTGACCAGCGATTAAACTCACATATTCAGGGGTAGTTTGTCATGGGAACCACGGATAGCGCGGATGGGAGGGATTTTTACGGATAAAATCCGCGCCGATCCACTTTGTCCGCGCAATCTGTGGTTAAAACTATCCAGACAACGCTCCCAGCACGGTTGGCAGCAACTGCTTCTTGCGGGAGACGACGCCTCTGGCATTCAGAGTACCGTCATCCTGGACGGGGTACGGGAGGTAGTCGAATTGCGGCACTTCGTCGCTGAGGAGGAGGCGGCTGTTTTTACGCACCACGTCTGTGACCATCAAAATGACAAAATCCAGCCCTTTGCGTTCCCGCAGCTTGACCAGGGCTTCGGATAATTCATTTTGATGTTCAGTTAGTTCACGCAGATTGGTCACTTCCACCTGGGCAATGCCAAATTTCAGCCCGTTGCTTTCGTACTGTTTGTAATCGGCGCCGACAATTTCATCTGCGGAACGTGAGGAGAGGCCGGCCCCGGCGTCCAATAATTGCTCGCCATAAGATTGTATGGTTTCTCCGGCCAGGGGGGAGCCGCCGACAAAGGCCCAACGGCCCAGACGCTCGGCGGCCGTGTGATCACGGTCAGTGGTGGTGGGGGAGGTGAGGATGAGGGTATCGGAGAGTAAGCCGCTCAACAAGAGTCCCGCCATGTCCGGCGGGGCGCTCAATCCCGCTTCAGAGATGCGCTCGGAGACAAGAGTGCAGGTGCTGCCTACCACGTCTACGGAGAAGCGGATGGGGGTGTTGGTGGGCGGGTTGCCCAGGCGGTGGTGGTCCAGGATTTCGATGAGTTCGGCTTCGTCCAATGCACCGATGGCCTGACCCGGTTCGTTGTGGTCTACCAGGATGAGGCGGTAGCGGGGCGGATTGAGGATGTCGCGCTGGCTGCATATACCCAGGTAACGGCCGTTATCATCCAGCACCCAAAATTCATCCCGCTCCTCCCGCAAAATGTGGCGCAGGGAATCCCGGATACGGCCGTAAGCCGGAAACCGGGGCACCTCCATATCGCACGCTTCAGCGCAAGGAATATCAAAAATTTCCCCGATACGCATCTCCTCCCGGCGGGGATGGGCGCCGATATATTTCTGGAACGACTGGAAAAGGCTCATGGCGGAAACCAGGCCGTAAGGCGTACCGTCCGGGTTAACGACGGGGACAGAACTGTTTGTTTTGTTCATAATAGCCCACGCTTCGCGCAACGGCCGTTGCGGCGTCGTCGTATCGAAGCGGCGGGCAATGGCTTCAAAGCGAGGTGAGGCGTCTGTCAACAAAACAGGCGGTTCCATTTGCAGCTGGTCAAATACCCAGCGGGTTTGCGGATTTAACTGGCCGGCGCGAGCGGCTGTCACATTCTCCCCGTCTCGTTCCCGCAGCAGCCAGGCGTAGCCTACCGCCGAAGCGATGGCATCCATATCCGGGTTGACGTGGCCGATGACAAACGTGCCGCTGTTTTTTAAGTGCATGTTACTCTCCCTATTAAAATTGCCTGTACCATTGTAACATCCAGAGGCAGTAGATGGTAGAATGGTAGTAAATTAGCGTCTACATTAAAATAACGTGTTTGTTTATCACGAATTGGAGGTCGAAAATGAACCGCATACGGCCGTATCTTATCTCTCTCCTCTTACTAGCCGGGTTTCTAACCCTTATCATCGCCACCTGGCCGGTGGCCGCCGGGCCAACCTGGAACGCCAAATACTGGAACAACCAAACATTATCCGGCGATCCGGTTCTTACCCGCAACGAAGCCAACGTCTTCCACAATTGGGGCGACGGCGCGCCAGCCGATAACATTGATCCCGACAACTTCTCTGCCCGCTGGGAAGCCAACATCTGGATAGACAATGCCGGAACCTACCAGTTTACCGCTTCGATGGATGACGGGATGCGCGTCTGGGTGGACGGCAATCTGATCATTGATAGCTGGTACGACAGCCAGGTACACACCATCACAGCGGACGTTTACCTGAGCAGCAGGAACCATCCCACCCGCGTGGAGTATTATGAAGCGGGCGGCGGGGCCATTGCCCAGTTAAGCTGGCAGCCGGTGCAAGCCATCACCGGCTGGAAGGGGGAATATTTTGACAATCCCGACCTGGTGGGCCAGGCCAGAGAGGTGCGGGATGACGCGGCAATCAACTTCGAGTGGGGAACAAGTTCGCCTATTCCCGGCGTGATCCCGGACAACGGATTTTCGGTGCGCTGGACGCGCAGCCTGAATCTGGAACCGGGCCGTTACCGCTTTACGACGACGACGGATGACGGGGTACGCTTGTGGATAAACAACGTACTGGCGCTGGATCAGTGGCAGAACCAGACGGAGACTTCCTATTCGGTAGAGGTCAATCTGAATGGCGGGGCTGTGCCTGTGCGCATGGAGTATTTTGATGACAAGGATAACGCTACGGCCGTACTCACCTGGATACGCATCGCCAACGAAACCGGCCCCGGCCTGCCCAACCCGGAAACTGTCGCGGGGAATTATGGCTGGTCGGGTGCCTATTACAACAATATGTCGCTGGAGGGTACGGCCGTCTTGCAGCGCGTGGATTTGGGGCCAAACTATATCTGGGGTTCCAGTTCCCCGGCTCCCAACGTCGTCAATGCCGACAACTTCTCTGTGCGCTGGCTGCGTAATGTGGATTTGGCCGCCGGTGAGTGGATTTTTACGGCGCGGGTGCAGGGCGGCGTGCGCGTCTACGTCAATGACCAACTGGTAATCAATGGCTGGGACATGCAAAACATCTACAAAGTGCAGAATTACAGCGGTTCGGTCGCAGTTCCCGGCGGGCCGGTACCGGTGCGGGTGGAGTTCTTCAAACACAAAGGATTGGCGGAAGTGAAGGTAGATTGGCGGCGTCCGGGTCAGGCAACTGAGATAGATGGGGGTGAAGGGGTTACGGCCGTGATGGATGGCGCGCGCTATCTGGCAGTCCGCTCCGGCCCCGGCCTGGAGTTTGAAGTGGAAACTTACCTGTCACAAGGGCAAACGGCGCCGGTATTAGGCCGCAGTTCCTCCGGCTCCTGGATCAAGGTACGGTTGCCGGACGGTACGACGGGTTGGGCCGGCATTCGCTACCTGACGCTGAGTGCGCCGCTGGCAGCACTGCCGGTTCTCAACGAATAAAGACGAAATATGACAAAGATCAGTATCGGGATACGGCCGTATCGTTTATGATTGAAGAATGTATTGGCAGTAATGTTCTTGGGGTAAGGAGAAACAAAAATGAATACGCACCGTGTCAGTACCCTGTTGATAATTGTTGTACTGGTAGTTTTCACAGGAGCCGCGTTGATTGCCACCCTGGTTGCCGCAGAAAATAATGCGGATCAACTCGTCTATTTGCCCGTCGTAGAAAAGCCCTGGCCGCCGCCGCAAATCATCACCTTCACCGCTAACGTAGATATTGCCAATCCGGGCGACACCATTGATTTAATATGGGAGACGACGGATGCCACTACGGTCACCCTGTATCATATGTTTCCACCCGGCCAATTGGGCGCCTTTTGGGATGTAGCTCCCAGTGGTACAATGCCCTATACCATTTCCGAAAGCACCCGAAACTCGGAAAGCTTTGTCCTCTACGCCGGTAATCCAGGACGCCCCTATGTAAATGCTACCTTATTCATTCCCTTAACCTGCCCTTTTACCTGGTTCTTCCAACCGGCGCCAGACATTTGCCCGCAAGATGCCGCGCTGATTTCGCCGGGAGCGGAGCAGGAATTTGAGTATGGCTGGATGATTTGGGTGGGTGAAGAAGACCGGATTTATGTCCTGTATGACGACGCTATATCCTCACCTAAATGGCAGGCATTCCAAGATACGTGGGAAGAAGACGACCCCATTAAGGACCCCTCCATCACACCACCGCCGGGATTCTACCAGCCGATACGCGGTTTTGGCCTGGTCTGGCGGGAGCAGCCCAATGTACGAGATCGGTTAGGCTGGGCCGTAGCCCCGGAAGCTGCTTATGAAACGGCCGTGCAGCGCACCTCCTATTACAAATACAACCACACCTACATCAAAGCCTACGATGGCAACGTCTGGCATCTGGAACCGGAACACAGTGGCTGGGAAAAGATCATACCGACACCTTAATCAGATGTGTTATACTCGCATCATATTTGTAAGGAAAAAATAAAAACTACAGATGGGAGGGGCCGCAGATTATTTGTCCGTGGCCTCTCCCATCTGTGGTCAATAAAAAGATCGGCATTTATGAAACAATATCTGGATTTAATGCGGCACGTTTTGGAGAATGGTGTACGCAAAGGAGACCGCACCGGCGTGGGAACGATCAGTGTCTTTGGCTGCCAGATGCGCTTTGATCTGGCAGAAGGGTTTCCGGTGGTGACGACGAAGAAGCTGCATCTGCGCTCGATTATTTATGAACTGCTCTGGTTTTTGCGGGGAGAGACAAATGTGCGCTACTTGCAGGATAACAAGGTACGCATCTGGAATGAGTGGGCAGATGAAGAGGGCGAACTTGGCCCGGTGTATGGGGCGCAGTGGCGTTCCTGGGCAGCCGCCGACGGCCGTACCATAGACCAGATCACCACCCTCCTCCACGACTTGCAGCGCAACCCCAACTCCCGCCGCCACATCGTCAGCGCCTGGAACGTGGGCGAACTGGACAAAATGGCCCTGCCCCCCTGCCACGCCCTCTTTCAATTTTACGTGGCTGACGGCCGTCTCTCCTGCCAGCTCTACCAGCGCAGCGCCGACATCTTCCTCGGCGTCCCTTTCAACATCGCTTCCTACGCCCTGCTCACCCTGATGATGGCCCAGGTCACCGGCTACCAGCCCGGCGACTTTATCCACACCCTGGGCGACGCCCACCTTTACCTGAATCATTTGGAGCAGGCCAAATTGCAGCTTTCCCGCGAACCGTACCCCCAGCCCCAAATGAAACTCAATCCCGACGTTACCAATCTCTTCGACTTTGATTACGACGATTTTGCCCTGGTCAACTATCAATTCCACCCGCATATCAAAGCACCGATAGCCGTGTAGGTCAATTTTGCAAAATTGACCTGATTTTGTGTTAAAATAAGGCCACAAACCATTCCCCGCCATTGGAGATAAAAATTATGGACGACCTGTTTATTAGTTACGTCGCCGCTGACAAACCAGTAGCCCAAGCCTTAGCTGACAAATTACAGCAAAATAGCCTGACCGTTACCTTTATCCAATTGGGCCTGGGCGACAGTTTGACCTACCGCATGGAACAAGGTTTCCGCGATGCCCGGTACGGCGTTCTCATTTTAAGCCCGGACTTTTTCAAGAAACCGTGGCCCCGCAGCGAACTGGATAAAATAGCCATGATTGACCGGGAATTTAACGACCAGACCCGCCTATTCCCCTTGTGGCACGAAGTCACCCAGTCAGATATTGCCCGCTACTCCTCGGCGCTGGCCCGCCGCGTGGGCGCCTCTACCGATGCCGGTATGGATACGGTAGCCGCGGAACTGCTGGAAGTGGTCCGGCCGGAAGAGACTGTTTCTTCCTACGGCGCGCCGCTGCTGAAAACCCAAAGCGCCATCAGCAAACAAGTGGTCATGCCGGAATTGGCCAATGGCCCCTCCCTCAACGACCCGCGCCGCCTGTACGACGCCCTCACACAGTACTTCAGCAAAGGGGAACTGGCCGATCTGGCCTGGGATATGAACATTGATTATGAAGAAATCCCCGGTGACACTAAAAGCGCCAAAGCGCGGGAATTGATCGCCTACTCTCAGCGGCGCGGCCGTTTGGATGAATTAAGCCAGCAAGTACATAAACGCCGCCCCTTTATCAGTTGATTTGTGATGCGTGATGGCGTGATGATTCGCCTCATCCCCTCACACCGCACTCCCTCATATGCCGGCAAACGCCTCCACCCCTCTTGTGCAAGAACTGCTTAACGCTGTGCGGCAGGATGACACGGCCGTCATCGAAACGGCCGTCACTCAGATCATTGACGCCAACGAAACCGAAACGGCCGTAGCCCATCTCGGCCCCCTTCTCCTGGACAAAAACGAAGATACGGCCGTGCGCCGCCGCATCGTTCAGGCGCTGACCCAACTGGCCTCACCCGCGGCCGTGCCCTGGCTGGGCCAGTCCCTCACCGAAGACGAAGACCCGGGCACCCGTCTCCTCTGCACCGCCTCCCTGGAACGAATAGACCCCATCGCCGGTATTGCCGCCTTCCAGACAGCCCTGGGCGACAAAGACAAATCGGTGCGCGAAGCCGCCCTGACCGCCCTGGGGATCGCCGTCCAGCAGCTTGTCGCCATTTTGCAAAGTGAACCGGCAGACGACGAGCGCACCGCTGCTCTGGACGCTCTGGGCAAAATCTCCCTGACCAATCTGGAAAAACTGCTGCGTATGCCCGCCCCGGCCAATGCCGACGATATGTCCATCCCCGCGGCGGCCGCCGCGGCCCTGGGATTGCTCGGCGGCGCGCCGGCCATAACCATTTTGTGCCGCTTTTTGCGTGACCGGCAGCAGCAGCTTAATGCTGCCGAGCTGGACGGGTTCGACGATGCGGGGGCAGGACGGGAACAGGAAGCCGCCGAAGAACGGGTGATGATGAGCGCCGTCACCGCCTTGCAGGAAATTGGTACGCCACAAACCATCCCCTGCCTGGAAGACACCCTGCGCCACAACCTGAACTTTCGGGTACGCCGCCTGGCCGCCTCGGCGTTGGGCCGCCACGACAGCGGCACGGCCGTCACTGCTCTGCTCTACACCCTACTCAATGACGCTGATCCCAGAGTAAAAAATGTGGCCCACAAGCGGTTGAGTGAAAATAGGGACTGGATGTTAAAAACCCGGCAGCTGCTGGAGATATTGCAGGTTAGCGGGCAAACGCGAGCCGATATTGACGCCCCCCGTCTTATTTCCGCCATCAAACCGCTGCCGGAAGAGATGGTGGAGAACCCGCACCTGCTGACTGATTTTCTGATTGAGCAGGCGGCGGCCAACGCGCAAGATGAAAGGATGACGGCGCTGCTGGCCGAATTAACCATTGCCGGCGCCAACAGCAGCATGACGCTGGCCGCGGAACGGATTGACGCCGTGCAAGAGCAGTCTCAACTACCAGCCGAATTGTTACGGCCGTTGCGCGTAGAAGTCGGCGGCAGCAAAGCGTTAGACCCCATCCTGCGCCAACTGGAAGAAAGTCTGGAAAAGAACTTTCAGGAACCGATTGCCGAACTGAACCGGCGCACCCGCAGTATTTGGCGGCAAACGATTATCATTGCCCAGATTGGCTTTGTTTTGCGCGCCCTGATGAGCGTAGCCCTCTTTGTCATTGGCGCTTACCTGGTCGTTGCTTCCTACCAGCAGTTTGTCGCCGGTAATCTGAACATGGAGCAGTATCTTGGCCCCGGCGTTTCTTTCATTGCCGGTTTGGGCACGATGTTTACCATGGTGTTCAAAAGTCCGCTCCGGGAAATTCGCAAAGCAGTGGGTGACGTGGGGGTAGCGACGGCCGTATTCATTGCCTACATCCACCGCATCCTGCAAATCAGCCACACCTTTTCCTATTATTACTTGCAGCAGGAAATCACCTTTGACCGGCTGAAAGAAGCCAGCGATTTGATTGAGGACACGATGCGGGACACGGTGGACATCCTGCAAAACCCCGACGGGAAGCAAAACGAGAATGAGTAAACCCCTCATTGCCCTGATTGCCGCTATGGATAAAAACCGGCTGATTGGGGTGGACGGCCGTATCCCCTGGCATTTGCCCGACGATATGCGCTGGTTTGTAGAACAAACAATGGGCAAACCGGTCATCATGGGCCGCAAAACGTATGACTCCATCCCGCCCCGCTTCAAACCGCTCCAGGGGCGGCGCAACATCATCCTCACCCACCAACCGGATTACGCTGCGGCCGGCTGTACCGTTGTCCAGTCATCGGAAGCCGCCCTGACCGCGGCTGGAGACGCGCCGGAAGTCATCATTGGCGGCGGGGCGGCCCTGTACCGCCACTTCCTGCCCCAGGCCGGCCGCCTTTACCTGACGCTGGTGGACGGCGAATTTGCCGGCGACGTGTACTTTCCCGCCTACGACCCGGCCGCCTGGCAGGAAATCTTCCGCCAACC
>JALUPA010000541.1 GCA_027054335.1 Ardenticatenaceae bacterium | reverse complement strand
ACGTAATTGACGATGCCCCAGGTTACGGCCGTGGCCGCATCCATCTGCCGCCCCGTAAAAATGAGTTCTTTGGCGCGGGACGGCCCCACCAGCCGCACCAGCCGCGTCGTGCCGCCCACGTCCGGGATGAGGCCCAGGCGGGTTTCCGGCAGCCCCAGCTTCGTGCCTGCGGCGGCAATGCGGAAGTCACAGGCCAGGGCCAATTCCATCGCTAATCCCAGACAGTGGCCATGCAGCAAAGCAATGGTAGGCACGGCTAACCGTTCCAGCTGGGTCAACACAGCCTGAAACATCTCTGTAATGGAGAGAGTACGCGACTGCCAATGCGGGCCAAACTCATGCGCCAAATCCAGAAAGGCGCTCACGTCAATGCCGGCAGAAAACACCTTGCCCTCGCCGCGAATGATGACGGTGCGAATATCGGGGGCGCGGTTGGCTGCCTGCACGGCCGTATCCAACCCCCGCATCATTTCCAGATTGATAGCATTCCGCTTTTCCGGCCGGTTTAGAACAATCTCAAAAATATCATCGCGCTGCTGGGTTTGTACCAGATTACTCATGGGGCTGCTCTTCATCATCAATTTCCAAAGAGATTAAACCGCGCTGCCTCGCTTCCTCAAAAGAAAGGGCGGAAGAAGCGTCATCGGTCCCTTCTTCCAGCGCGCTGTCCCAAAACTCGTCCAAATCGGGCAGATCGTCCGTGTCCAAATCAGCTGCACTGCCCAGGAGGGCTTCCAGTTCGGCCGGATCAATGTCCAGGTAGTCAGGCTCCACGTCCGGGGCCGGTTCTTCCAGGGTGGGTTTCGGTTCGGGGTTAGGCGGCGGGGTTGGTTCCGAGTCTGTTTTCGGCGTGGTGCGGGGCGGCCGTTCCTTGATAGCTGTGGGCAAAACGCGATTTTCTTCGGACAAAAATGATGGCGTCGGTTCTTCCTCAACCACAGGCGGCGCGGGGGATTCAACAATGGGGGGCGTTTTAATGGGTTCGGGTACGGCCGTAGGCTGCACCAACTCCATCGGGCGGCCTTCCGCCAGTAATTCCAGCAAATCCTTGGTAGCGCGCTGCGTAAATACCCAGATAGTACCAATACGCCCCCGTCGGGATCGGGCGTCAAAAAACATCGTCAAATAATGATCCCGCCCCACACTGGCGCAATACAATTCCACGTCGTCGCCGAGGTGATATTGAAAGGTATAGGGCTGGCGGCTGCCAATCTGGTCGGCCAGGTGAAAGCTGTTAATCATGTTTTGGGTGAGTAGTTGGGCCAAACCATCCGGATTGTAACGCTGCTGCACGTGACCGAGGGTGAGAACAACTTGTCCCTGAGCTGTGGTCAAGGTGAGGTGCATGGCGCCGGTATCTGTTCGCAGAGCTTCCAGCCGGTTACGAACGGATTGGGAAACGGGGACTGGCTCGGCGGGAGCAGACGGCCGTGCCTGTATCACTTCTTCTTCGCCATAGAGGGCGTTGTTTACGGCCGTTAACACCTCATCCGTATCCAAAGGTTTGCGAAAATAACGATATACCCCCAGATCAGCCGCTTCCTTCTTCCCCTGCGGCGAAGAATACGCCGTAATCATAATTACCGGAATATCCCGCCCCATCTTCCGCATCCGGCGCACCAGATCAAAACCGCTTATCCCCGGCAAACGCACATCCGTAATCAGCAAATCAAAATGCGAGCGGCGCAGTTCCAGCATACTCTCTTCCGCTGAAGGTACAGCCAGCACTTCATAATCATGCTCAGCCAACTCCAGCATGGAGCGCAAAAACTCCAGCATCTCAAAGTGGTCATCCACGACCATGATATGTTTTACATCAGCGCGACGGTTTGTAGCCATAAGCAATTCCCCAAAAATGAGATTAGAGATTGGAGATTAGAGATTGCCAGGTCGCTCACGACAAATCTCCAATCTCTAATCTCCAATCTCTTTTATTATAGGAGGGGCAACTGTAAAAACAAGCGGACAAAAGACCTGTTGGCTGGCAGCTATTCGGTTATTATCACCACATCACTGGCGGCAACTTTTTCCGGCGTGATTTTGCTGGCGCCTTTTTCGCCCGTTTCCAACAGCCAGCAAGCCGCATAATGTTCTTCGCCATAATCCTTAAACGGCGGTTCCTCCTGGGTGCATCTGTCAAAGGCCAGGGGGCAGCGCGTGTGAAAACGACAGCCCTCCGGCGGATTTAACGGGCTGGGCACTTCTCCCTGCAACAGGATGCGCTGCCGCTTCACTTTCGGGTCGGGAATGGGGATAGCCGACATGAGCGATTGGGTGTAGGGATGCAGAGGATCGGCGTAGAGAGCGTCGCGGGAAGCCATTTCCACCATTTTGCCCAGATACATCACCCCGACTCGGTCGCTGAAATGCTCTACCACGCTCAAATTATGGGCAATAAAAAGGTAAGTCAGGCCAAAATCCTGCTGCAATTCCTTCAGGATATTCAGCACCTGGGCCTGAATGGAAACGTCCAGGGCGGACACCGGCTCATCACACACAATAAATTCCGGCCGCAGAGCTAACGCCCTGGCAATGCCAATACGCTGCCGCTGGCCCCCGGAAAACTCATGCGGATAGCGCCGGGCATGATCAGCCCGCAAGCCCACGCGCGTCAGCATCTCCACCACAATGTCATACCGCTCCTGCCCCGTCTTGTCTGTGTGAATCTTCAAGCCTTCAGAGATGCTCTCCCCCACCGGCATTCGCGGATCCAGAGAAGAGTAGGGGTCCTGAAAGATAATCTGCATCCTGCGCCGCATTTTTTTCAGTTCACTGGCGTTCAAATTGTAAATGTCCTGCCCGTCATAAAAAACGTGGCCGTCTGTGGCCGGTATCAGGCGCAAAATGGTGCGGCCCACAGTCGTTTTGCCGCAGCCGGATTCCCCCACCAGACCAAACGATTCTCCCTCATAAATAAAGAAAGAAACGTCATCTACGGCTTTAACCCAGCCCTGCACCCGCTGCAAGACGCCGCCGCGTACTGGAAAGTATTTTTTAAGCTGCTGCACGTCAACCAGAATCTTTCTCTTACCGTCGCCGTTTTTGCCGTTATCGTGGGATTGGGTCATCTCAGCCATTTTCCTGCCCCATTTTCTGCACTTGTTCCATTTCCTGTCTTTCGTACAACCAACAGCGAACCTGATGGCCGGCGTTGACCATTTGCAGTTTCGGCTCTTCCTGGGTGCATATTTCCAGTTCATTTTCCACGCGGGCCAGGCAGCGGGGGGCAAATTTACAGCCGGGGGGCAGGTTAATCAGATTGGGTACGGAACCGGGGATAGTGGTCAACTCTTTTTCCGCCTGGCCGAGAACGGGGGTGGAGCCAATCAGAGCGGCCGTATACGGGTGTTGGGGAGATTCAAACAGTTCCACCACGGGCGCTTCCTCGACAACGCGGCCGGCGTACATCACCGTTACCCGGTCACACATTTCGGCTACCACGCCCAAATCGTGGGTGATGAGGATGATGGAAGTTTCCATTTTGGAACGAAGATTGCGCATCAAGTCCAGAATCTGGGCCTGGATGGTCACGTCCAGGGCGGTTGTCGGTTCGTCGGCCAACAACAGTTCCGGCAAGCAGGCCAGAGCCATAGCAATCATCACCCGCTGGGCCATCCCGCCGGACAGTTCAAAGGGATATGCTCTGGCCCGCCGCTCCGGTTCCGGGATGCCCACCATCGTCAGCAGTTCAATGGCCCGCTTGCGGCCGGCTTCCTTACCCAGGTCTTGGTGAATGTCCAATACTTCTGACAGTTGATCGCCAATGCGGAAGACAGGGTTCAGGCTGCTTTGCGGCTGCTGGAAAATCATGGAAATGCGGTTACCCCGAATTTTGGTCATTTCCGATTCAGTCTTGTCCAACAGATTTTCGCCGTCGAAGATGATTTCCCCGGCCACAATTTTGCCGGGGCGGCTGACCAGGCGCATGATGGAGAGGGCGGTGACGCTTTTGCCGCAGCCCGATTCCCCGACCAGGCCCAACACTTCGCTGCGCTGCACCGTCAGATCAACCCCATCTACAGCGCGGACGATACCGGCTTCTGTATAGAATTGGGTTTTTAGACCTCTTATTTCCAGGATGTTACTATTATTTTCCATTGCCCTTTTCTTTGCCTTCAGATTTGGCTGCCCATTTTAGCATACTCTGATATTACTTCCGAACTATACCTGTAATTATTTTACGGATGAAGGGGTCACAGAAAACAAAAACAGCAATTAGACACCAAAGAAACCCCAAATTGACACTTTTTCATCCTCAACTATAATTAGCTTGAAATATTTTGTCGGAAATCAGAGGAAGCAACCTGCCTGCATTATTATTTGGGGAAAAGGGCGGCCTCCGCCTTCCTGCAACCGCTGGAGTTTGGCGTAGTGTATGGTCTGATTGCCGGGTTGGGCGGGGCGGCGATTGTACTGCGATCTCACGGCCTCAAAGTGATGAATATGCCGTATATCGAAGCCTCCCAAGTGGTATACCCGCATTTGCGGTCTGATTTTCATCGGGAGAAATAATTCGTATGGTACAAAGTTTGGATAATTCCCGTTTGCGGCGGCTCATTGTTTTGGGGCTGACAATTTTGGTATTCGGTATTTTGGCCGCCGGTATTTCCAGCGTTAAACCCCGCGCTGGAGAAATTGTTTTTGCACCCAAGCAAGAGCAAATCATTCCGGAACGGGAGACAGGGTTGGACACAACGCCGGTCACCCGTGATATTGATCGGGGGAATCCCTGGTTGTATTTGCTGGGGTTTGTTGCCATTGCTGTTTCCGTTTATGCTGCCTGGCGTTACCCGCGGGTGCGTTACGGGATACTGGTTGTGTTCCTGTTCACCGCTTTTGTCCTCACCATGATTTACCTGTACAAACTCTTTTACGTGCCGCCGCCCCAGGACAGCAGGGATGCGGTCTTCGCCAGCCAGCCTCTCCCGGAACGACCGGATGAAGACCTTTTCAACAATCCGCCCGATTGGATCAGTACGGTTAGTGTGGTGGTTACGGCCGTTATCCTGGTCATTACCGGCTTGATTGTGTGGCTGGTATTGCAGTTACGCCGCCGCCGCAAGCCGCCGCTGGAGATCGTCTCTCTGGAAGCAGAATCCGCCCTGGCCGATCTCTACGCCGGGGTAGAAGTAAAAGACGCCATCACCCGCTGTTACGTGGATATGAGCCGGGCGCTGGCCCGCCAACGCGGTATCGCCCGTCAGCAAGGGATGACTGCCCGCGAGTTTGAAAACGTACTGGTCGAAGAAGGTCTGCCGCCGCAATCGGTGACGCGCTTGACGCGCCTTTTTGAGCGGGTGCGCTACGGTGGACAGGAAGCCAGCGACCGGGAGCGGCAGGAAGCCATCGCCGCGTTGGAAGAAATTGTAGCGGCGGTTAAAAGGGAAGAGATTGGAGATTAGAGATTGAGAGATTGATGAATCTCCAATCTCTAATCTCCATTGGGACAAAATGATGCCCATGGCAAACAGGCGGAAATTTGCGGCTTTGTTGTTATTGTTGATGGCCGTATTCAGCCTGCTCATTCTCTCTTCCGGTCTGTCAGCCACTCACGTCAGCACAGAATGGCAATCTTTCAGGCTGGACGGCGAGAAAACACAGCCAATTAACGCCACTGCGCTGAACGAACTGCTGGCGCGGCTGTCTGACATTCCCAACACGGTTTTGCAGGCGCTGCTTGTCAGCCTGGTTGTGATTGTGCCGCTGTCCCTTATCGTCGCTATCCTGTCGCCGGAAATGCGCCGGGGGCTTTGGCAGGAGTTAAAACGGGGCATCCGTCTGGCTGTCTGGCTGGCGGCAATCGCTTACCTGTTCCGGCTGTGGCAGCAGCAATCCCGCAAGACGCAGTACAATCCCAATGAACGGGGGCTGCCGGCCGCCCCGGAATGGACACGCGAACCGTCTGCTGTGCTTGCTTTTGGCCTGACATTTTTGCTGCTGGCTGTTATCATTGGCGCAGCTTGGTTCTTGTGGCGCAAATTACGCCCGCAGCCGCTGGATTTACTGGCCCGCGAAGCGCAGACAACGATTGCGGAGTTGCAGATGGGTCGGAATTTTCAAAACAGTATCATTGAATGCTACGCTAATATGTGTCAGGTACTGCATCAGGAGCGCAAACTTGTCCGCACCCAGGGAATGACGCCCAGAGAGTTCGCCGCCCGGCTGGAACAATTTGGTGTGGTGGGCGCCCAGACGCAGCGTCTGACCAACTTATTCGAGCAAGTGCGTTACGGCCGTCACCAACCCACCGATCAAGACAAAGCCGACGCCATTGCCTGCCTGGAAACGATTGTGCAGGCAGCAAAACGGTAATCGGTTAACAGCAACCGGTAATCGGTATTCGGTTCACCGATTACCGAGAAAAAGGAGATCGCATGAAAAAACGGCCCATCATCATCGGCCTGGGCATTTTGCTCATCATAATCATTGCCATTGCCCTGAACGGTGTGGTGCGGGAAACCATTGCTCCGGCGTTACTGGCCTGGGTATGGCGCGTTTCTTTGATGAGCCGCGGCTTTCCCCAGGTGATTGTGTGGGCGTTCTTCATCGCTCTTATTCCTATTATTGCCGTTTTTAGTTTGCTGGAAGGACGGCCGTCTGAAATAGAGCCGGATGTTGTGACAGAACAGCGGTACGAAGGGGAAGTGGCTGCCTGGACGAAACGGCTGCGACAAGCCCCGGAAGGCGCCTACTTCCGGCAGCAGCTACTCCGCCCCCTGGCTAATCTGACCCTGTACACCCTGGCCTACAAGGAACGTTTGTCCCGCGCCGAAACGAAGGAAATGCTGGCGGACGGCCGTATCACCGTTTCCCCGGAGATACATAAATTTCTGGAGAAAGGGCTGAAAACACGCGCCCACAGCCAGCTTTCCCCCTCCCGGCGGGCCAAAAAACAAAGTCAGGCGCAGACTGCCAGGCAAGAAGCAGAAATCGAAAATATATTACAATTCCTGGAAAATGAATTGGAGGTAACACGTGAAAATTGAGGTAACGGCCGTAGCCGAAATAAGCCAGCGCGTCGTCAACGAAGTAGAAAAAGCGATCATCGGTAAAAACGAATTACTAGCATCCATCATGGCGGCCGTTTTGGCCGACGGGCACGTCCTGCTGGAAGATTATCCCGGCCTGGGCAAAACTTTGCTGGCGAACAGCCTGGCCACTGCCCTGGGGCTGGAATTCAAACGCATCCAGTTTACGCCCGACCTGCTGCCGGGGGATATTACCGGCGGCTATATTTTTAACCGGCAAACCAACAAGTTTGAACTGCACAAAGGCCCGCTCTTTGCCAACATCGTTCTGGCCGACGAGATTAACCGGGCCTCGCCCAAAACCCAGTCTGCCCTGCTGGAAGCGATGCAGGAACAGCAGGTAACGCTGGAAGGGGAAACCATGCAGCTGCCCACCCCCTTTGTCGTCTTTGCCACCCAGAACCCTATCGAGTATGAGGGCACGTTCCCGCTGCCGGAAGCGCAGTTGGATCGTTTTATTATGAAGCTGTCGGTGGGCTACCCCACGCTGGAAGAAGAGCAGGAAATCTTGTCCCGGCGGCAAAAGCGGCAGCAGGACGACGTGGATTTGCAGCGGGTGACGAATGAAGAGGAACTGCTGGCGATGCGGGCCGCTGTGGAAACCATCCACGTGGACCCGGACATTGAAAAGTACATGGTTTCTCTGGTGACGGCGACGCGGCATAACGGCCGTGTTACCGTGGGCGCCAGTCCGCGCGGCTCTCTGGCTTTGCTGAAATTGTCACGAGCGCGAGCAGCTATTGACGGCCGTAATTACGTCCTGCCCGACGACGTGAAACATTTCGCCGTTCCCGCCCTGGCCCACCGCCTTATCTTGGCCCCTGAACTGTGGATGCGGCGCAATGCGGCCGAATCTATTATTGGCACGATTGTGGATACGACGGCCGTGCCTGTCATTGAGTAAGCTGTCCCGGAGGCACAAAAGAATGCAGCGTTCAGATTACGATTCTCCCTGGAAAGAGATCATCGAACAATTCTTTCCGGAATTCATCGCCTTCTTTTTCCCCCGCATCTACGACGACATAGACTGGTCACGCGGCTACGAATTTCTGGACAAGGAACTGCAAAAAATTGTCCGCGACAGCCAAACGGGACGTAAACGGGTGGATAAACTGGTCAAAGTATGGCGTAAAAACGGCGAGGAAGCGTGGATTGGCATCCACGTAGAAGTGCAGGGGCAGTACGAACAGGATTTTGCCCGGCGCATGTTTCAATACAACACCCTGTTGTACAATCATTACCAGCGCCGCATTGTCAGCCTGGCAATTCTCAGCGATGACCGCCCCAATTGGCGGCCAAACAACTTTGGCTATGATTTGTGGGGCTGCAAAATACAACTGGACTTCCCGGCCATAAAATTGCTAGACTATAAAGAGAAGCAGGACGAACTGGAACAGGACGACAACCCCTTTGCCATCGTCATTCTGGCGCATTTGCAGGCGCAAGACACCACACCGGCGTCAACCTGGCGGCAAGAAACCAAGTTCCGGCTGGTACGGCGGCTGTATGAACGCGGCTATACTCGCCGCCAAATCCTGGAACTGTTCCGGTTCATAGACTGGATTATGACCTTGACGCCTGAATTGGAAGCAAGGTTCCAGACAAAAATTACAGAATATGAGGAGGCGCATAACATGCAATATGTAACCGCAATTGAACGTAAGGGCATTGAGCAGGGCATTGAGCAGGGCATGGAACAATCAATGCGCGACGCTATTATAGATGTGTTGGCGCTGCGCTTTGAGGATACGCCGGCCGACCTGCCGGTGCGGTTAGACAGCATCACAGATATCATCCAGTTGAAAGAACTGCATAAATGGGCTGTCATAACCCCTTCGCTGGAAGCTTTCCTGGCCCGCCTGTGAACCGACTGCTCTTTCTCGGACTACTCACTTATCTTACCGCCCTGCTGGGGCTGGCCTCCCTGAACGGCGGTATCCTGGTGCTGACGATTCCCTTGTTGATCATCATCGGGGCCAGCCTGCTTTACGGCCCGGAACAGCCCAACATCAGTATCACCCGTCACCTCAGCACAGACCGGGCCAAAGAACACGCCCTGGTGCAGGTAACGCTAACCGTCACCAATGAAGGGGGCCGGTTGGAACTGGTCCACATCAAGGATGCCCCGCCGCGCAGACTGGCCCTCATCGCAGGGGAGACAGACGTGCTGACCACACTGAACCCCGGCGAAACGGTTACGTTGGCATACACATTGCAGGGGCAGCGCGGCCGTTACCAGTTTGGCAATGTCTTTGTGCGGGCGGCCGATTATTTCCACCTCTTCAAACGGGACTTCAGCCTGGAAGCGGACAGTGAAACCAGTATGGTAGACCTGTTCATCTAC
The DNA here is from genome assembly GCA_027054335.1 of Ardenticatenaceae bacterium. GTDB lineage: Bacteria > Chloroflexota > Anaerolineae > Promineifilales > Promineifilaceae > JAJRTP01. Next base: position 14,910 of record JALUPA010000541.1, on the reverse strand, counting down.
CCGGAAGTGTACCGCATCCAGCGCATCCCCATCCGCCCGCGCCAGACCAAAGCTTACGCCGGCCCCATCCCGGCCCGCATCGGTGGTACCGGCATTGATTTCTTTGGCGTGCGCAACTACCAGCCGGGCGACTCGCTGCGCCACATCAACTGGCGGGCCAACGCCCGCCACGCCGGCCAATTTTTCACCAATGAATTTGAGCAGGAACGGGTAGCTGACGTGGGCATTATTCTGGATGCCCGCCAGCGCAGCAACATTCAGGTGGGGGATGAATCGTTATTTGAATACACCATTCAGGCTGCCGCCACTTTAGCAGCTTCCTTTTTAGGTGATGGCAATCGGGTAGGGTTGCTGCGCTACGGTGATTTCCTGGATTGGACGGTACCGGGCTACGGCCGTATTCAGCAAGAACGTATCCTGCAATCCCTGGCCCGCGCCCAAACCGGCGACAGCCTGGTATTTGACCAACTGGAAAAGCTGCCCACCCGCCTCTTCCCCGCCAAATCACAGTTGGTCCTGGTCAGCCCCATGGTGATGGACGACGCTCCCTTTCTGCCCCGTCTGCTGGCCCGCGGCTACAGTCTGCTGGTCATCAGCCCTGATCCGGTTTCGTTTGAGGCGGAGTTGCTGGAGAAGAGCGATTTGGTGGCTACGGCCGTGCGTATTGCCCGCATCGAACGTGCTTTGCTGATCAGCAAACTGCGCCAGGCCGGTATTCAGGTCTTTGACTGGGATGTACGTATTCCCTTTGACCGGGCTTTAGGAGCTAACATGGCCTATATGCGACCGGTCATTCATAGCAGCATGTCTATTTTGACTTAGAGAGATTGGAGATTAGAGATTGCTCAATCTCTAATCTCCAATCTCTAATCTCCATTGAATTATGAATCGAAAAACGACTTTATACGCAACGATTCTTATCGCCTGGCTTTTTCTGGCTGTTAGTTTTGTGGTGAACGGCCGTCCCGGAGGCTTGATCGTCATTGTTCTCCTGGCTGTGTTCTGGCTGGCGGGGGAAGGGCGTGGCTGGCGTTGGGCCAGCAGTTTAAGCCTGCTTTTTTATGCGTTGACGGCAATGGGCGCTATCTGGCTGGGAACGCTGCCGGTTCTAGCAATTTTGGGGCTGGTTACGGCCGTGATGGCCTGGGATATGAGCAGTTTCAACCGCCTGCTGGACGGTATGAACCGGGTCTACAAAGAAGACCTGATCATTCAGCAGTATCGCCGCCGTCTTGTCAGCGTGGCTGCGCTCGGCGTCGTCATTGCGGTGTTAGCAACCACCATACAAATCAGCTTTAACTTTGTCACAGCTCTGGTATTGGGGCTGGTAGCTATTGTCGGTTTTAGCGTCGCTGTCAGCTTTCTGCGCCGGGAGAGTGATTGATGAGATATTGGCTATTGGCAATCGTTTTGTTTTTAGTGGGGTGCAGCGGGAGTGCGGCAACGCCTGAACCCGTGCTATTTCCTGATTTGCCTACGGCCGTACCCCCCTCCGACAGTGTAGAAAGCGGTGATTGGGCCATCAGCTTCAGCTACGAATTCCCCCAGGATTTCTGGGACCAAGGCGAAGGCATCCATCGCTACGCTTTCCGGCTGGAATGCCCCGACGAACTGGCCGACTTAAATTTCGGTACCCCCTGGAATACTTTTGAGGTGTCTGCCAAGCAAGCCCCGCAGCCCGGCCCCATTTACCTGCGCCTGCAAGGGCTAAGCCTGGATGCCTTTTTCCCCACTTACCTGCCCGAACCGGTCATCAACCCGGCACAGGAAACCACCGGCATTATCCATTACCTCGGCCTGCAAAAAGAAGACGCCGAGCAAGCCGTCACTGCCTGTCAGGGCTTCATCGCCTGGGATCAGGCCCCACCGCAGCCGCTTACCCCATCAGAGCCATTCCAGCCTTGACGTAAGTGACAGGTACTTCACAAGTGCCTGTCACTTACACGGAGCAACAGTATGAACTGGCGTATGACCATTTTCATCATTTTGGCTATTATTTTGGTCGGCTGTGGCGGTGCGGCTGAGGAGGAAACGGCCGTACAATACCAAACAGGCGTGCAATTACAGGCTGCTTACGACATCACCCAACTGGCCGAAGGCGTTAACCCCACCCACAGCGAAATACCCTATCTCCTCTATCTCCCGGAAGGCTACGGCGCAGACCCGAACAAGGAATGGCCGCTCATCGTCTTCCTGCACGGTTCCGGCTACGACGCCGGGGAAAATGACTCCGCCTGGATGATGCAATCCGGCCTGCCCGAACTGCTGTACAAAGGCGATCAGCCGGCAGAGTTCCCCTTCATCGTCATCTCACCCCAGGCCCTGCCCGGCAACACCTGGTGGAGCGGCGATATGCCCATTCTGCTCAACGCCGTTATTGATGACGTGGCAGAGACCTACCAGGTAGATACGAATCGCATTTACCTCACCGGCTTAAGTATGGGTGGGTATGGCACGTGGTACATGGCTACCGGCTACCCCGACAAATTTGCTGCAGTGGCCTCCATCTCCGGCAGCGGCTACCGCACGGAGACAATGCCGCCTCTGGAAACGTTGTGTATCCTCAAAGATACACCCATCTGGGCCATCCACGGTACGCAAGACCTCATTTCCGACCCCAAAGCGTCAGAACTCTACGCCGCTACGCTCCGGGATTCCTGTGATGGGGACGTCAAATGGACGCTTTACCCGGACACCGGACATCTGCAAACCTTCACCCGCGCCTACCGCGACCCGGAACTGTACGACTGGTTTCTCTCCCACAGCCGGTAGTCAGTTTTCAGTGTGCAGTGGTCGGTAAATTACACACTGAAAACTGGTTACACTTTATAACAGGCCGCAAAATGCCCACCACCCTTATCCTCTAACGGCGGCTGCGGGTTATCTTTACAGAACTGGTCGGCAATGGGACAACGCGCATAAAAACGGCACATCGGTGGCGGATCAATGGGGGCGCTCACACTGCCCTTGATGGGAATTGCTTCACGCTGGTAAGAGGGATCAGGCACAGGCACGGCCGAAATCAAGGCCTGTGTGTAAGGATGTTGGGGGTGCATCAACACCTCTTCCGTCTCGCCCCTTTCCACAATTTTACCCAGATACATCACGGCCAGATTGTTGGTCATGTAGCGGGCTACCGCCAGATCGTGAGTGATATACAGGTAACTGACGCCGTATTCATCGGCCAGTTCGGTCATCAGATTCATTACGCCGGTGCGGATGGACACATCCAGCATGGAAGTCGGCTCATCGGCTACCACAAAGTCCGGTTCCACAACCAAGGCACGGGCAATAGCCACCCGCTGCCGCTGTCCGCCGGAAAGCTCATGGGGAAAGCGAAACATAAAGCTGGTCGCCGGCGTTAGTCCTACTGTTTCCAGTAGATTGGCTACCCGATCTTCTCGCTCTGCCGGAGTACCAATACCCTGAACCACCAAGGGTTCAGCTACAGTATCATAGATGGTCAGACGTGGATTGATGGATTCAAAAGGGTCCTGGAAGATCATTTGTACCCGCTTGCGGAACCCTTTCATGTCCCGGCCTTTGACGTGGGCCACGTCTTCCATTGCACTGCCGACTTCATCGGTACGTAGCAGGATACGGCCGTCTGTCGGTTCATACAAACGCACCATCAACTTGCCTGTTGTCGTTTTGCCGCAGCCGGATTCTCCAACGAGACTCAACGACTCACCCTCAGCAATGGCAAAAGAGACGCCATCTACAGCATGAATAAAACTATTCGTCCTCCTAAAAATACCCCCGCCTACCGGGAACAGTTTGGTCAAATTCTGCACTTCAACTAACGTGTTATTATTTGCCATCAGCCCACCTCCACCGGATTCCAACAAGCAACATAATGTTCACCGCCTCTGTTTTCAAATGGAGGTTGTTCTTGCCGACATATTTCCGTTGCATAAGAACATCGTGGATGGAAACGGCAGCCTGACGGGGGGAAAAGCAAATCAGGCGGTTCACCGGCCACGATGATCAACTCGGTCTTTTCCCCCTTAATACTGGGAAAAGCCGACATCAGAGCCACTGTATAGGGATGCTGCGGCCTTTTGAAAATATCCAACGCCGCGGCCATTTCTGCCATACGGCCGGCATACATAACCCCAATACGATCACTCACCTCAGCAATTACCGCAATATCGTGCGAAATGTAGATCATACTCATGCCCAGCTTACTCTGAACATTCTTCAACTCCTGCAAGATGTGGTCCTGTACAATCACATCCAAAGCCGTAGTGGGTTCATCCGCAATGATAATATCCGGGTTGCAGGCCAACGCCATAGCAATGATAGCCCGCTGGCGCATACCGCCGCTAAACTCATGCGGATAGCGACTCATCAAAGCCGGGTCCAATCCCACCATTTCAAAAAGCTGGGCAATACGCTCCCGCGCCTGCTCCTGAGAAACCCTCCCCCAGCAATGCTCCAGCGCCTCAGTAATCTGATCCTCTACGCGGTAAACCGGATTAAGGGCATTCATGGCTGCCTGGAAAACCATAGAAATACGGTCCCAGCGCACCTTATTCATCTCCTTCTCTGTAAGTGGTACCAGGTCCAAATCCTGCAACCAAATATGCCCACCCTTGATTTCCGCATTATCCGGCAATAATTTGAGTAATGACAAGGCCACCGACGTCTTACCACAACCAGACTCACCAACCAGACCAATAGATTCACCCTCCCTCAAATGAAAAGAGACGTCATCCACAGCCGACACATCCCCTTTACGAGTGGTGTAGTGCATCGTTAAATTTTCAACATTCAACAGTACATTTGCCATGTAGTAGTTTTTCCTTTTGGTAATTGGGTAATTGTAGTACGTCAGAACAGCGTGTTACTTTTTTCATGGATTTTCCAGAGGTAGCAAGTACAAAATGATCACACGATGTATTGACGTATCACAGGTAATTACTAATTATCTAACGTCTTCTCAATCTGGGGTTTACCACCTCATCCAAAGCGCGACCCACCAGATAAAATGCAGCACACAGCATTGTGATCGCCAGACTGGCTGGGAAAATCAACCACCATGTGTCAAACCGCAGCAGATAGCCAAAGTTTGACGTCAGGTTGATCATAATACCCCAACTCATGGGGATTTCCGTCAGTCCAAAAAAGGAGAGAACAGCTTCTGTAAAGATAGCCCCAGTCACCACAAACATCATGTACAATAAAGCAATGGGCATGAGATTGGGTATCATGTGTTTCATAATGATGTGCCCGCTGCCACCACCGGCGACACGGGCAGCTTCGATGTACGGTTTTACCTTAATGCCCAGACCTTGTGACTTAATAACAATAGCTGTTCCGCCAAACCCGGATAATATGCCAATAAATATAGCTAACTCCAGGATACCTACTTCCGTCAGAGCACTCAGAACAATGAGAATAGCTAACCCCGGCACCATAATCACCAAGTCTACCAGACGCATCAATAATGTATCCAGTATACCGCCAAAATAAGCGGCTAAAGCGCCAATTGTGGTGGCAATAGTCACCGTCACGACTGCGGCCATGACGCCCAAGGCGAACTCAAACCGGGTACTGTACATGAGTTGGCTCAAAATATCGGTACCCCTGGCGTCAGTTCCCAGCCAATGCCGGGCTGAGGGAGGGGCGGGATGAAAGGCAATCGTACTGTCATGTCCGCCAACCGGATCGTACACCGATTTTTCATCCGCCCAAATCGTATTCATCATAATGGGGTGGGCCAAAGCAAACAAACCAAAGAAAATAATGACGCCCAAACCAATGACGCCCACCTTGTTTTCCACAAAGAGACTCCAGTTAGTCCGTAAACTTTTGCCCAACAGGCGCAGCCGGATACGCCACATAGGGTCACGTCTAACACCCACTGAAGATGATACTGTACTAGAACTTGTCATAATTTGCTCCGTGTCATAGAGTTTGTCGTGTGATTTACTAAATTGCCTATGAACGATTTGTCAAATCGTTCTACAAACCCATGTCTATTAATGAACGCGAATGCGCGGGTCGAGGAAAGCATAGCCAATGTCAGCCACCAAGTGGCTTACCAGTACCATGACGCCAATGATCGTCAGCGTACCCATAGCCAGCGGAATGTCTTCAGTGAGGGAAGCATTTAACAGGGTCAGGCCGATGCCCGGCCAGGAAAAGATGCTTTCCGTAACAATGCCACCGCTGACGGCAAAACCAATGGCAAAAACCAGGCTGGTCCATACAGGCAGCAAAGCATTGCGGGCCGCATGTTTATCCCGTATTTGTTTTTGGGATATGCCTTTAGCACGCGCGGTTAAGATGTAGTCTTCACGCAACGTTTCTAACATACTGGTGCGAGTGAGCAGCATCGTACCGCCAAAAGCGATCAAAGTTACTGTGAGAATGGGTAAAACCATATGGCTGGTAATATCCCAGGCAAATTCACCCAATCCGCTAAAATACCAGTAAGCAATCAGTCCAGCCACGGCCAGCAGCAACGTCAACGTACGAACTAAGGTACGATAACGCTGCTCCACGCGGTTAGAGAACCAATAGCCAGCCAGGGCCACAAATGAGGCCAGAATAGTCGTCCAAATCATACGAATAAAAATCGTATTGGCGTCAACGGGGGCGCCAATCCACTTGATTGGACTCAAAAACTTCCCGGCCGGAAACCAGCCCAGGGTGACCGCAAAAAACCAGATCATCATTAAGGCAAACCAGGGTGTAAACACTGTGTAGAGACCAACGCCAACAATTGTCGAACCGTATTCAACAAATCCGCCACGCCGCCAGGCCAGGTACTTTCCGGAAATAAACCCCACATAAAATGAGACAATGCTCGCTGATAAAAACAGTACCAGGGTGCGGGGCAGCCGTTCCGCAATAATATCTGTCACTGGCCGGGGATATTGGGTGAAGGAAACTCCCCAATCACCTTGATAAAAGTTGAGGATATACTTGACAAAACGCTCGTGAACAGGACGGTCTAACCCCAGTTGTTCCTTGAGCCGCTGGCGTTCACTGGGCGGGATTTGCGGATTACCGGTTAAAAGATCAGAAACATCTCCCGGCTGCGCGTCAATTAAGAAAAAAGTGGCGGCCTGGAACAAAAGCAGAGTGATAATCATTTGTACCACACGCCTACCCAAAAAGCTCCACATATTCACGCTCCTTCTTAGAGGTGTGACGCACTTTTACAAGTGCGTCACACCAGTTGAGAAGATACCTAAAACATCCTCCCGAAGATATGAACTGTGTCAATCTCCGGGAGGACATTTTTATTTTTAGCCTCTTAGTTTACAGACAAACGAGAAGGCAATTATTTAAGTACCTGTGCGTCAACCTGCATACCATTGGCGTCAGAAATACCGCCAAGAGTCTCAGTGTAAGGAAGCACAACCCGCTTGTTAATCAGGTCAATGGACTGCCGGTTGAACAGAGGCATGTAAGGCAAGTCTTTGGCCAGGAAGGCCTGCAACTCTCTAGCCTCGGTCTGGGCTTCTTCAATGTTTGTCTCGGCCAGGAAGGCCTCGCACAAAGCATCGTACTCAGCATTGTTGTAACCAGGCGTGTTGTAGTTGCCGCTTGTAGCGGTATCGTTCCAACTGGCAAAGAAATCGCAGAGATAATCCGGATAGATGCCCAAACCCCAACCGAGGATGTACATATCGAAGCTGGCATCAATAAAGACTGGGTTCAGGATAGTATTGAAACCGGCCAACTCGGACTGTACTGGCATACCCAGTTCGCGCAGCCATTCGGAAATCCACTGGTTAAAGCTGGCACGCTGCGGGTCATAAGCAGGGCCAGGGCCAAGGATGGTGGCTTCGGGCATCAGTTCGCCACTGGGCATACGTAAGCCCGTGCCGGGAACGACGTTTTCGGCGTCAGGATCATTTTCGCGATCCCATTCAGGTTTAGTGTCCCAGGTCCAGCCGGCATCTTCCAATACCTGAATGGCTTTGTCCAGACGTTCCCCACGGCTCAAACCAATGTTCTCACTGGTAACTTCCTCGTTGAACCAGAAGACATTGCCGGGAGGTACTACGGAATAGGTGGGGTCAATAGAACCCTGCAACACGCTGTCAGCTACAAATTCTTTGTCGGTAAGGATGTCCACAGCCTGGCGGAATTCGGGCAAGGAGTATGGCTCTTTGCGCATGTTGAAGGCCAGATAGAATAGACCGTTGTCAGGATTGGTGTAGGTAACAACGCCTTCACCCTGTTCAGCTTGTTCACGCAAACCGCGCGCCAGGCTCAAAGGGTTCAAAACGTAGTCAACTTCGCCGTTAGCCAGGGCCAGGAAAGCAGCACTCTGGTCACCGTACAGGGAGAAGATAACATTGGGGCTGTAAGGGCCGCCAACATAGTCCAGCGTGACTTCACCGGAGCCGTCACCATAGAAGGAACGGGTTGTGCCGTCGGCCAGGGTTTGCATCCACTGCCCATCATCTGATTCCACAACCTGGGCGCCAGCAAAGAAGTAGTTTTCATTCATGGTGCGCTGCACAAAGGCGCCAGGCTCAAATTGGTCGGTGGTATAACCGCCGCCAACAACACTGCTGGGCGCTTCGGCGCCGTACAGAGTTTCGCGAGCATTCTCAAAGGCTTCGTCATACGTGCCCCAAGCCTCGCAAGCGGCTTTGGCATCATCGCTCAAGTCTTCGGCCTCACAATCTTCAGGCCGTTCCATTTCTGGCTCGGTCACGTCAGCGATAAAGGTTTTGGCTTCTTCCACCACGGGACCCCAGATGTGTTCGGGCAGAATGGGGCCTTGAGCGGCAGCATATTGCCATTGCGCCAAACCGGGGATATCGGTGAAGTAGAATTTGACGGTGTAATCGTCAACGACTTCTACACTATCAATGATTTCGGGGCGGTAAATAGCAGGCCAGTTACCAGTGAGCACCAAATCCAACGAGGTATTTACAGTAAAGGCAACATCGTTGGCCGTGATCGGTTCGCCATCACTCCAGGTGGGGCCTTCCAACATTTCGACGGTGATAGAGTAGAGATCACCTTCTTCTGTTGGTTCCGGAGGCAGGTCTTTGGCTAAGGCCGGAACGAAATCGAAACGCTGGTCAGACAGGGTGTACAGGGAAGGGGCAACACCATCCATAATATAAGCTGTCCAGACCGAGTTATTGGGGCCAAGATAGCTCCAATAGTTGGTGGTCAGCGGGTCTTCGAAGATGCCGATGGTGTAGTTGTCGCAGCATTCGCCGGTGGCCGCTTCTTCTGCCGGAGCTTCCTGAACGACGGTTTCGACGATGGTTTCAGTGACAACGCGGGTTACTTCTACCGGTTCACCTTCTTGTATAACTGTTTCGACAACAGTTTCGGTAACAACGCGGGTCACTTCCACTACCTGGGGTTCTGACGTGCCGCCACAGGCAGCAAGAACCAACGCGAGGGCTGCAAACGCAGCTAAAACAAGAAATAATCTTTTTGACATTTGTCTCCTCCAAAAATTTTTGAATATGGTTAAATGTTATACATTTGTCCGCTTCCGGGACAATCCGCTTTGCGGGCCTAGCCAATCAATATATGTCGCTGCATCACCTCCTTCCAACTTAAAATATGTTTTACGGGCAAACAAAGAGAACATGCTTCCGGTTATGGCCTGACGGCCGTAACCCCAAAACACAATCTATCTCTATGAAAAAACTTGTGAGCAAAACTCATACGAGCTTATCCCATACTGTTTGGACTAATTTAATTTAACTCGGCTCCCCAATTCTATCCTCAATGCAGTAGTCTTTATTACAAAAGGTAATTTTCATCGCCCCGATTATACCAATGTTGTCACAAGTGTCAAAGCAGTGACATAACGCCTGCCAAACAGGGTCAACGCAATAAACGGACGAGTACAACGAATTCGGAAAGGAACGAATTGCATCAATCGTGTGAATCCAGACAGATTCATTCTGCTAATTTTGCACGTCAAGTTCATAAAAATTCCAGAATTCGGAATTTTGACTGCCATTCAAGTTGAAATTTTGCACTTCCGGTCGGGTCAAGACCACTTTCAGGCGCAAAAATAAGGGAATGGCGGGAAGATTTTGGGAAAAGATACGTTGTGTCTCGGCATAACTGGTTTCGTGCTGGTCTGTACCGGGCAGAGTGTTCATGGCCGACAGGCAGGCCGCGTCGTAAGCGCTGTCCCACCAGCCGGTATCGTTCAGCCCGTCCCAGCCGCCATACGGCCGTGTCGTGTCCGGGTTCAGTTCATTGACCGGGCCGGTAATCTGCCAGGAGGCGTACAAGTAACACAAAGGGGGAACGCCTACCGGCCATTCAAACTCGGCCAGATCAAAGCGGCGGCCAAATAAAGGGCTGTCGCTGTCGCCGTACCATTCAGAGGGCAGATAAAAACGAGAGGTTACCTCCAGGCCGCAATCGCGCATATTTTCGCTAACTATTTGGAAGAGTTGGAGGCGCATATCGCTGCCGGCCGCCGCGCCAATGGTCACGGCAAACGGCCGTCCCGTCTTCGGGTCTTCACGCAGGCCGTCTCCATCCTCATCTTGATAACCGGCCTCATCCAGCAAGGCGTTGGCTGCCGCCGGGTCATAAGGCCAGACGGTGATAACCTCCGGCGCATAAAGAGGATGGCCGGGGGGGATGAAGGTGGAAAGGAGGGGAGAACGGCCGTAAACTAACTCATCCGCCAGCCGCTGCCGATCCGTACACAGGGCAATCGCCTGCCGCACCCGCACATCCTCAAACCAGTCAGGACGGCCGTACCCATCGCCATATTGCCCCCAGGAATTGACGCCAAAATCAATATGCTCGTAAACTGTGCCCGGCTGGAAATACGGCGTCAGCAGTCCGTTCGCTGCCATGTCCAGAAAGAGCGGCGTATCGGCCGCGCTCACACTGCCCTGCATCCCCACGTCGCAGTCACCGCTGAGAAGCTGATTGACGACGCTGCCGGTGTCCGGCAGGAAGCGGAACGTCACGCTGTCCAGGCGGGGCAGTCCCTCAGCCTGCCGGTAATAGTGCGGGTTCTTTTCCAGGCGGATGGATTTGCCGGGCAGCCACTCCACAATGCGGAAAGGGCCGTCGCCCACGGGCCGGCGAGCAGATTCGGCCAACAGCGATAGTTCCTCCGGCTGGTAGCGGTTCAGCAGGTGGCGGGGCAGCGGCCCCCAAAAGTTGGCCGGATAGGCGGCATCCATAAAGCCGGGAATGCCTGTCCAGCGCGTGGTAAGCTCGCCGGTAGCTTCGTAGGCAGTGGTGCGCTGGATTTTATAATCAGAACGATTGACGGCGGCCATGCGGTAGCTGAAGACGGAATCCTCGGCGGTAACGGCCGTACCATCTGCCCAAAAGCGGGGCTTCATTCTGAAATCCACCAACATCTGGCGCATGAGCAAGGGTGCGCCGTCAAAGGTGCTGATTTCTCCGGCGCTGTTCATCACTTCCACGCCCGGAGCCAGGCGTTGGACACGGCCGTAAACATCTACCACCTTATCTCCGGCCTGCGCCCTCACCGACTGCAAGCGCACGTCCCCATCGGCCAGTGCGGGAATTTTTGCCAGGCCCTGCGCCTGGTATTCATAATTCAGATAGGTTACATCATTCTCATAGATGGCGTGCAAAACGGCCTCTTCCACCAAGCTGTTGGCCTCGTGGCGGTAAAGCGTTGCCGGTTCGTGAATGGTACACACAACAAGGTTTTTGCCGAAGCCATTTTCCGGGTTCGGCGCGGGAGGAGATTGGGGCGCGGCGGTCGCTTCAACAATGGTTTCTGTAACCGGCTGCGTCGCCTGATCCGGCTCGATTTCCGGCTGCGGCTGGCAGGCGGCAGAGAAAACTGCGCCTAACAAAATGACTGATACCAACCGCATCCGGCGCATGTTGGCAGACATGCACTCTACCTTATCACAACAGATTGATTGGGCAAAACGGGAGGGGATGAGGGGATGAGGGGATTAGAGACGGCCGTGACGCATTTGTTCCAGGAAGGAGTGGTAGGGGGTTGTCTCCTGGCCGGCGGTTTGGCGGGTATAGTAGTCCTGGACGATTTGAGCTTGCTGCTCCCGGTTGAAATGAGGGAGAGTACGGCCGTCAGCAGCTGCCCGGCGCAAGCCATCTGCACCGCCGTACCGGTAGCAGTCCCGTTTAGTGATGACGAGTACGTAAATGGCCTCTGTCATATAGCGCGTGCCGACGCAGTGGTATTGGTAGACGTGGGTCAGTTCGTGAACCACAATAGCTAAATTTTGGCGGGTGTGACGGCCGTAGCGGGGAAAATTGATCGTGTACCAGGTGGTGAAAGCCAAGTTGCCGTTGCGCCGGAACAACCAATCATACAGCCCCCCTTCCGCCACCCGCACATCCTGCCAGCGCAGCGCATTCTTGCCCAGAATCACCTGCATCATTTCCCTTTCTGCCTTTGTCAACGGCGTCGTGTAGGTGAACAAGTGCATAAAAAACTGGGCCACCTCTGGCCCGCCGAGCAGATCAAACAGTTGCGCGATCAGCCGGGGCAGCCAGCCCGCCACACGCCGACTCGATTGCCTCAGCCAGACACGGCCGTTTCCCTCCCGGATCGCCCTCGTTCCCTCCGGAATAAAGGCGACGAGACCCGCCAGCCCTGCCCGCCCGGTTTGCCCCAGGCGACGCAGCCGCGCCGGAAAGTCCCGCACCAGATTGTACGGCCAAAAGACTGCATCCCGGCCCCGTTCTTTGAGCCAATATGTTGTTTTGGAGAACTTCATGCAAAAATTCCGCTTAGCAGTTGGAAACTGCCCCTACATCTGCAAAGTCGGCCTGCGCCGACTGGAACCTAACCGACGAAGGTCGGTTTCGCAACTGTTGCCGCGAATTTATTCGCCGAATAGGGTCAAAGAGAATCCGGGTCAATCCGGGCGGCTTGCAGCACAGCCAGAACCGGCGGCGCATGCAAAAAGGTGGCTTTGAGGCGCGGGTCTTCCAGCGGTTCAGCCGTCTGGCGGATGAAATCGGCAGCAATGGTGCAGTGGACGGCAGCAATGGCGGCATTATCGGCCACGTGACTCATGGTGGCGTGCAGTTTCCAGAGGATACCCCGGTCTACGGCCGTTTGCGCCGCCAACATCGCCACATTCAACTCGGCCATTGCTTCTGCTCGCCGCTCCTGATGGAATAATAATTCGCCACGGGCAAAGGCAGCCAGCGCCCGAAACCGGTCTGCATCCAGCATATCGGCCACTTTATAAAGAGCGTCTATACTGCGACCAGCCTGTACGTAATCCTCATACCGTGTGTAAACCCGCCCCAGATGATAGAGTGAGTAGGCCTCATACTCCCGGTTGCCCAATTCGCGCGCCCCTTCCAGAGATGCTTGCAGATACATTAACCCGGCTTCATATTGCCCTGTTTCCACCAGATCAATACCCATATTCCGCTTTATTTCCGGCGTCAGAATGACGGCATCCAGTTCTGTGGTCAAACGCAACGCTTCCTGGTGATGGGTCAGGGCCACGTCAATATCATAAAGGGCCTGACGGCACTCGCCAATATAATTGATCACCTGGGCAATACGCCATCTGTCATGCAAATTTTCCAGAATGATGTGCGCTTCTTCATAAGCATTCAGGGCAAGTTGATAATCACCCCGCGCCTGATGGGTGCGGCCCAAACTAATCAGCACCCGGCCCTGTTCACGCATCTCGCCCGCCTGACGCACGGCCGTTAATGCCTGAGTCAGATGAGTGAGCGCCTTTTCCGTGTTCCCTTGACGCCGGTGGACAATGCCCAGACCGCGTCTGGCCCGGCCAATCACCAGTAGATTTTCTGCCTCGACGCCTTCCTGCAATGCCTGGTGGAATAGTTTTTCGGCACGGCCGTATTCCCCCTGAAAGTCAGCCATTTCTCCCAGCCGCACGTGCACCCGCGAAATTTGTTCCAGACTGTCACTCGTCGTCAGCGATTCGTTGTAATCCTTTTCCGCCGCCCGAAATTCACCCACCAACCAGAAGCACTGCCCCCGGTATTCAAACAGGCGGGCGCGAAACTCATCCGGCGTCTGCTGAAATTGCAGGGCTTCACCATAATACTGGATTGCCTGCCAATAGTCCTGGTCGCGGGCAGCCAGGACCGCTTCCCGAAAAGCAGCCAACGCTGCTGAAGATATACCAACCAGGCTTAACTGGCCTGAAGACAGGGTGTCTGATGACATAAATTGTATGATACACAGGCGGGAACAAATAACAATTAACGAGGCGTGAATGTTTTAGTCGAGTAAGTTGGTAGTCGGTGAACGGTAGACAATAACTGATTACCGATAACCGATTACTGATTACCGGTTGCGCAGCGCGGCGATTATTTGCCGGTCGGTGACGGCAAAGGCGTATTTGTCCAAATCAGCCAATGTGACCCAGGCGTGATCGACCACGCCGATGTGCTGTGGTTCGCCAGCAAGATGTGCGGCGTGGAAGGCGTGCAGAGTGATGCGAAAGTGGGTATAGGCATGTTTGACGCTGGTGAGGAACTGCCCGGCGCGGATAGTCATTTCCATTTCTTCCCGAATCTCGCGCTCCAACGCCTGGAGAAGGGTTTCATCCGGTTCCTGTTTGCCGCCGGGGAACTCCCACAAGCCACCGAGCAAGCCATTTAACGGCCGTTGCGCAATCAAAAACTTGCCCCCATCCTGCGGCAACACCCCATTCTGCCAGATAATACCGGCTACTACGTCATAATGCGGCGTCCGTTTACGTGGCGGGCGCACCGGACGTTCCATTTGGGTGCCGCGCTGCCGGGCCAGGCAGACGGCCGTCAACGGGCAAGCCACACAATCGGTTTTGGTTGGCAAACACAACGTCTGCCCCAATTCCATAATCGCTTCATTGGCGTCGCCGGGACGATCCGCCGGAACAAGTGCGCCGGCCATTTGCCACAACTGTTTTTTGGCCGGGGTGGTGGTCACGTCCTCCGCAAAATCGGTGA
>JALUPA010000540.1 GCA_027054335.1 Ardenticatenaceae bacterium | reverse complement strand
GCTTGAGCCTGAATAATATCAAATATAATGTAACAAAAGGTACTGTAAGAAGTAGCGCCTTTTGTTATGAGCGGTTAGACGTGATAGTAATGATACGGCCGTATTCCCCCACAACTCCCGCATCATCTACCGCTATCGCCTTAATCACGTGTTTCCCCGGCGCCAAATCACTCAACAAGAGCATATCTCCGGCCGAGACAACTTTGCCATCCACCAGCCAGGTGACGGGCAACGCACCGTCTTCCCGATCCGAAGCGTGGCCGTAAAGCGCGGCGGGCGAACCGGCCACGGCCGTAGACGGCCCGGTAAACCAGACTTTGGGCGCATTGTTGGGCAAGGTCACGCTCAAGGGCATGTCAATGCGCGCCGGCACGCCGCTGTGGGCCGGGATGATTTGGAAACGGCCGTTCCCCCCCGGCAGCGCACTTAAATCCACCGTTAACTCCCCGCCCAATACGTCCAGCGCCAGCGCCGTCCAGGTTTGCCCATTATCGGCTGTGTAGCGCACAATGGCCGGAATGTCCGGCAGGCCCCAACGGAGGACGGCCGTATGCGTCACTGCATCCACCTGAACCATTTGTGAATTGTCGCCACTAAAAGCGGAAAACAGCGCCGTGTCCAATTGCATTGTTTGCTGGGCGGCCACTGCACCCGATTCCGCTGCCACAATACGCACTTCGGCTACCGGTTCAGCCGGTAGGGGTACGGCCGTGCGGATGGCCCGGCTGACAAAACCCTGCTCCTCGGCCACCAGCACTTCAGCGCCATACGCCGCCATCACCTGCCCGCTGCCGTCCAACAGTTCAATGCGGTACGCGCCATCGGGGGCCGGGTTGGGAACCTGGGGCAGGGTGTAGATGGGAGAGAGGGTAATACGGCCGTCCGCCTCTACCCGCCCGGAAATGAGCAAACTTTCCTGGGCTACGGCCGTGGCCGACGCCCCACTCGTCAGCTGATCCTGCATCAGCCCCAGATACGTATAATCCGACACCCATTCCGGGCCGCAATAACTCATCATATCCACGTAACTGGCCGGATTGAGTAATGCCGGCGAACCCGCCAAAATGCCATCCATACCAAACTCGCCAATAGACGCGCCGTTATATTTAGGGTCAGTCGGCCAATTTGAATCGTATTCAGATAAACCACAAGGTGCATGATACCGCCCAAAATTATGCCCCCATTCATGCCCGGCTAGCTTGCCGGCTGCGTCTGCACCCCAACTGGCCGGTAAATCAATTCCGGTGCTAAATCGTGCACCGATTGCCCCATAACCAGCGTAGCCACCTGATCCACAATCAAACCAGCCACAATCAAAAGGAATATATCCATAATAAATTGTGCTTGAAGGAGCATTATCAACAGACTTTAGATTTCCAATTATAGTTAGCAAACTACTCCACGATGTCAACGAACGCAAATTTCCAGTAAATGGGTAATCTCCACGAAAAGTAATGTTAATATTGCTTAAGGGATATGCCCGTATTACCCAATCACTGACCCGATCTTGTGACGGAGGAGTAAATGTTTCGCCCGTAGGACTGTGTGTGTACCGAATGGGTACCAGTACTACATTCAGTGTGGGCACAGAACTGAAGTTTATCGTTGTGGAACCGGTAGCGCCGGTAACGTCATCCGTAGCTGTCAACGTCACATTGCCCGACAACCAGTTTGCCGGCAAGATGAAATTAAACGTGCTGCTGTAACTGCTCCGGCTGGAAGCGGCCGACGCCGTTTGCGGCCCGGTCGAAACCGTACCCAGCGGCGTACCATTGCGCACGGCCGTTAAAGTCATAGAATGATTAGCCAGATTATTCCCTGATGTTGTCGTGGTAAACACTCGCACCACAGTTGCCCGGTTGGCCACCAAAGGCACGCCATTATTCGCATCCTGCACCGATTGCACAACCTCAAAACCGGTGATGTTCACATCCGGCGGCTTCATCACCAATGGCAGGTAGATATATGTATTGCTCCCCTGTGCCGCTGCTGCAGGCACACGTCCCCATGGGGCAGTGCTGCCCGACAGCAGCAAAATTGCCCCTACTATCGCACCCAATAAAACCCCCTGAATTGTCATTTTTATTGTCATTTGAATCATCCTTATTTTTGGCTTGAACCGACACCATCTACCTGAAAATCCATTGTAGCCTTTCCATCAATTACACTATACGGGATTTAAGTACCGGTATGCCTGACAAAAAACCACCAGTTGGATAACGGCCGTCTGACCCTACAAATCACGGCCGTGAATCCGCTCCAAATACCAGGCCGCTTCAGCCACCAGCCCGTCTTCCAGAGACGTTTGCGGCTCATATCCCAGAATACGCCGCGCCTTTTCAATGTTAGCCTGCGTCTGCAACTGGTCGCCTGCTCGCTTGGGCTGGATATCAAATTGCGCTTTTTGGCCCAGGATGTTTTCTACAATGGCAATCCCCTCACCCGTAGTTATCATCTTCGTAGAACCGATGTTGAAAATTTCCCCAACTGCTCTTTCCGGCCGGGTCAGGACTGCCAAAAAACCAGCTACGATATCACCGACGTAGGTGTAGCTGCGGGCATGTTTCAGACTACCCTCAAACAAAGGAGATGGCGTGTCTTTCAGGATAGATTGCATGAGGAGCGGGTACAGCTTCTCCGGCCGTTCTCGCGGGCCAATGACAGAAAAGATGCGCAAAGAGCAGGCGGGAAACCCTTCTTCCCGCTGCCGGCCCAGGACTAACTGCTCGGCGGCCAATTTGGTCACGCCGTAATAAGAAGTCGGTTTGGGCGGCGTCTCCTCATCATCAGTAGCATATTTGCCGTAAACAGAAGAAGTGGCAATGTTAACGAAACAGCGCAGAGACGCTGGGACGCTGAGAAAATAATCTTTGCGCCTGGGCGTCTCCGCGCGAGTAACCATTTTCGCCAGACAGTGTACAGCGCGAAACAGGGGGAAACTGTACGGCCGTCCTACGCTCCCACCCCATTCTCCGCCAGCCAAATAAAGAACCCCCTTAAATCCCCGCCAAATTCTCCAAAACAGGTTAAAATAGAAACGTGATTCGTGATACGTGATGCGTGTCACATCTTCACGCCACACGCATCACGCTACAAATGGAGAAAACCATGACTCAAGAAGCCTACATATTCGACGCCATACGCACCCCGCGCGGTAAAGGCAAGAAAAGCGGCGCCCTCTATGAAGTCGCTCCCATTGACCTTATTGCCGCGCTGATGCGGAAAATACAAACCCGCCACGACCTGGATACTTCCCAGGTAGACGACATCGTGCTGGGCTGCGTCACCCCCGTCGGCGAACAGGGGGCGGACATTGCCCGCACGGCCGCCATCTACGCCGGCTGGGACGTGGACACGCCCGGTATGCAAATCAACCGTTTCTGCGCCTCCGGCCTGGAAACGGTCAACGTGGCCGCCATGAAAGTGCGCTCCGGCTGGGAAGATTTCGTCGTCGCCGGAGGGGTGGAATCCATGTCCCGCGTCCCCATGGCTTCCGACGGCGGGGCCTGGTTCATGGACCCGCGCGTCAACAACGCCACCCATTTTGTGCCCCAGGGTATTAGCGCCGACCTGGTGGCCACCATCGAGGGCTTCAGCCGGGAAGACGTAGACCGCTTCGCCCTGCAATCCCAGCAGCGTGCCGCCTACGCCCGCGAACAAGGCTACTTTAACCGCTCCCTCGTTCCCGTCAAGGATGCCAGTGGCCTGACCATCCTGGCCGAAGACGAATTTATCCGACCGGGCACGACAATGGAAGGGCTGGGCAATCTCAATCCGGCCTTCGCCATGATGGGCGAGATGGGCTTTGACGCCGTGGCCCAACAGCGTTACCCGGAAGTGGAGCGGATCAACCACGTCCACACGGCCGGAAATTCCTCCGGCATTGTAGACGGGGCCGCGCTAGTGCTGGTCGGCTCAAAGGAAAAGGGGGAAGCATTGGGCCTGAAACCCCGCGCCCGCATCCGCGCCGCCGCCCTGGTAGGCACGGAACCGACCATCATGCTCGTCGGCCCCGCGCCCGCTTCCAAAAAGGCGCTCAGGCAAGCAGGCATGACGGTAGACGACATTGATTTGTTTGAGGTGAATGAGGCGTTTGCGGCCGTTGTCCTGCGTTACATGCGGGAGATGGGGCTGGAAGGGGCAGAAAATCTCAACGTCAACGGCGGCGCAATTGCCCTGGGGCATCCCCTCGGCGCTACCGGGGCTATGCTCCTGGGAACCGTCCTGGACGAACTGGAACGCGCTGATCTGGAAACCGCGCTCATCAGCCTGTGCGTCGGTGGAGGAATGGGAATTGCCACCATCATAGAGCGGGTGTGACAACGAATTAGGGAAGGAACGAATTTATGGCTGTGCCACATTTTGCCATTTGCCTGGACAATACAGAGTATGAAGTGTCTCTGGAAACAGGCAAACTTTATCGTATCTTGCCCGACGCTGATGGAAGCAGCCATGGGTATATTCGTGTTATTGATGAAAGCGGTGAGGATTATCTTTACACGTCTGATCGTTTTTTTCCTCTGACGTTGCCGCAGGCCGTTGAAGAAGCGCTGCTCGTAAGCGGCGATTAGAAATTCGTTGCTTTTTGAAAAAGGCAATTTCAACATGAATACAGCAAAACGCCAAACGTGGTTTCAAAAAAATCGCCTTTTGTGGGGCGGAGTTTTGATTGTTATTTTTGCTTTATTGCGCATTGTCCAAACCAATATGTGGCTGCGCCAGTTTGGCTCGCAAAATATTCAGAACTCTCTGGCTTTTTTCCTTTTTTTGCTGTTTTGGATTGTCATTATGTCAGTTGGGCTGATTGCCGGCGGCATCGTATGGTTAACCGGAACCTCGTGGCGGCAGCTGGGCTGGTCGCGGCAAGGGCTGCCCAAGGCGGCGGTCAAAGGTTTGTTGGGCTTTGTTCTTCTGTACGTTAATGTCGTCGTCTGGGCCATGCTCCAGGGAAATACGAAGCCGCCGGAAATGCTGACCCCTTCTCTGTCCAGGATTGTGTTAACGGCCGTATTCGCCTTTGGCCTGGCAGCGTGGGTGGAAGAAAATCTGTACCGCGGCTACTGGCAGCCACTTTTGGCCAAAAAGATGAATATATGGTTGGCGATTGTGGCGCAAGCGGCCGTTTTTTCCGCGGCGCATGTGGGCTATACCTGGCGTCTGCCAGATTTTGGCATGTTATTTATCGCCGGCCTCATTCTGGGCTGGCTGCGCGGTCGGGACGGCAACCTGGCCGCCCCCTTTCTGGCGCACGGCTTATTCTGGATGATGGGCGCTTTTATAGTTGTGAGGTAACAACAGGTGCGTTGCGTACAGCATATGGCGTAACGTTCAGCTACCAGCAATAATCTATCAGGGACAACAACATGAGTATCAACTACCAAAAAGACGAACAAAATATCGTGACGCTGACGCTGGACATGCCAGGACGGTCGGCGAATGTGATTAACGCGACATTTGGCGCGGCGTTTGCGGCCGTGCTGGAGCGGCTGGCGGCCGAAGACGAGTTGGCCGGCGTGATTATCACCTCGGCCAAGAAGACGTTTATGGCCGGAGCAGATTTGGCAGACCCGGATTTGTTTGCCGACGCGCAGCAGGTTTTTGCGATGGGCGAGGCGCTCAAGGCCGGTTTCCGCCGTCTGGAAACGTTGGGCGTCCCTGTCGTGGCGGCGTTGAACGGGACGGCGCTAGGGGGCGGCTATGAACTGGCGCTGGCCGGCCATCACCGCATTGCTCTGGATGACCCCAAAATCAAAATCGGCTTCCCGGAAGTGACGCTGGGGCTGATTCCCGGCGGGGGCGGCATTATTCGCCTGACGCGGCTACTGGGGTTGCAGGCGTCGTTTCCTTATTTAATGGAAGGAAAGCAGCTAAAACCGCAAGCGGCCAAAGCGGCCGGATTGATTGACGATCTGGCGGCCGACCGGGAAGAGATGATGGCCAAGGCGAAGGCGTGGATTCTGGCGCACCCGCAGGCCAAGCAGCCGTGGGACGAACCGCGCTACCGGATGCCGGGGGGCGACGGCCGTCATCCCAAAATGGTGCAAATGCTCTCCATCGCCCCGGCCATGCTGCGTAAACGCACTTACGGCAATTACCCCGCCCCAGAAGCGATTATGGATACGGCCGTTAAAGGTTCCCTGGTAGATTTTGAGACGGCCACCCACATCGAAAGCCGCGCCTTCGCCACCATCGCTACCGGCAAAGTGGCCCATAACATGATCAACGCCTTCTGGTTCCAGTTGAACGAAATCAACGCCGGGGGCAGTCGCCCCGACCTGCCGCCCACAGAAACGCACAAAGTCGGCGTTCTGGGCGCGGGGATGATGGGGCATGGCATCGCCTACGTCACCGCCTGGGCCGGGATGGACGTGGTGTTGAAGGACGTGACACGGGAGAAAGCGGAAACGGGCAAGACGCAAATCGCCGCGCTGCTGGACGAGCGGGTATCGCGGGGGCGGATGACGGCGGCGCAAAAGGAAGAAATCCTGGCCCGCATCCAGACGACGGACAACGCAGCCAACCTGGCCGGCTGCGACCTGGTCATTGAAGCGGTTTTTGAAGACCGGGAGCTAAAAGGCCGGGTGACGGCGGAAACGGAAGCGGTGCTTGAGGATACGGCCGTATTCGCCTCCAACACCTCTACCCTGCCCATCACCGGACTGGCGGAACGCTCGGTACGGCCGGAAAGCTTCATCGGCCTGCACTTCTTCTCCCCCGTCCACAAGATGAAACTGGTAGAAATCATCGTTGGGGAAAAAACGTCGGACGCAACCTTGGCCAAAGCATTCGATTACGTTCAGAAAATCCGCAAGACGCCCATTGTGGTCAACGACAGCCGGGGCTTTTACACCTCCCGCGTCTTTGGCACGTATGTCAACGAGGGGATGGCCTTGCTGGGCGAAGGGCAGCATCCCCATGCCATTGAGATGGCCGGTTTGCAGGCGGGGATGCCCGTTGGCCCGCTGGCAGTCTCCGACGAGGTGAGCCTGAGCCTGATGCGTCACATCCGGGAGCAGACGATCCAGGATTTGGCGGCGGAAGGCAGGGAACTGCCTGACCACCCCGCTTACCGGGTGCTGGACGTGATGCTGGCGGAGAACCGATTGGGCAAGGCGCACGGGGCCGGTTTTTATGAGTATCCCGACGGCGGGCAGAAGTTTTTGTGGCCGGATTTGCAAGAGCGTTTTCCACGAAACGGCCGTGCCAAGCTCTCCCAGGAAGAGATGATCGAGCGCATGATGTTTGCCCAGGCCATCGAGACAGCCCGCTGCTACGAAGAAGGCGTTTTGCGCTCTGTGGCGGACGCCAACATTGGCAGCATTTTTGGCTGGGGTTTTGCCCCGTTCAAAGGCGGCACACTGCAATACATCAACGATTACGGCCTGCCCGCATTTGTCGTCCGCAGCCAGATTTTGGCGGAACAGTACGGTGAGCGTTTCCGGCCGCCAGCCCTCCTATTAAAAATGGCAGGAGCAAAACAAAATTTCGGCTCTTTTGGAATCCAGGGGGTTGACTGAATTTTTGACACGAATTTCACGAATTACCACGAATTTTTACCTGTTTTCGTGAAATTCGTGTCAGATTTTTTCTTTGACCCCGCGAAATCCTGATGAGCCGGTTTTGTCATACGTGAATTATAGCCAACAATTGGCTTGACAGTTCACAAAAAACCTTAACTTATAGCTGATGCACTAAATGGATAAACTAGAGTTCTTGCAGTACCTTTTGTTACATTATATTTGATATTATTCAGGCTCAAGTAAAATGATGTCTGGTAATTTATTTGCTTGCAAAGTTATGTATTGAGAGTAAGGTTTGTAACCTTTCGCTTCGACGGTAACACGAGATGTTTCTCCATCTTTGTCTCTATCGATATCAATGACAGCAATGCCCTTCCCATCAGTAATTTCATCTGACGGCACTTGAGAAGTTACAGCTAAAGTTACTTTAGCATTGGAAATAGATTCTCCTGAATTCGCATCTTGCACCTGTACTGTGTAAGAAAAGGAAGTCGTCAGATTTGGTACAGGTGTTGGCGTATTGTTGTTTGGTTTGGCAAAAGTAGCAATAAGTACGCCAACGAGGCCGATAACCGCCACAACGATTGGAACCCACCATACTTGGGTACGCCACATTTTCTTGTCAATTGATTTGTTGTTTTCTTTGCTCAAGAAATACCCCTTCTTTTCTCCATTGTTATCTAAATTATAAAGCAGACTCTCCAGGTTTCCAAAACCTGAAGAGTCTGTTTTTTAGAGAAAGCGGGTGCGATTTTCGCTCAGTTACTCAGCATCGCCATATTTGCCAATTCCAGCACTTCCTGATCGCCTAATTGAGCGGCCAGGCGGTTCAGGCGGATTTGCACGTCGTTCATGGAAACGCCGGTTGTCCAGTAGCTGTTGCGCAGCAGTTCGGCGTACTGGCTGATGACGACGGCCAGTTGGTAGCGCAGGGGCGCTTCATCAAAAGAGCGGGACAACTCATTGGTGGTGAAGACGCCTTCAATTTCCTGCACGGCGCGGCTGTCCGGGTCTTGCCAGCGTAGGCGGACGGTGGCGATGCGCCCTTGCGCGCCGGGGACGAACTGGACGGCGTAGATGGCGACGGCCGTATGTCCCGCCCCAAATTCGGCCGCATCCACCTCATTGTTGCGAAAATCCTGGTCGGCGATGGCCCGATTCTCGTAGCCGATGAGGCGGTATTGCTGCACCACGCTGGGGTTAAACTCTACCTGGATTTTAGCGTCCAGAGCAATGGTTTGCAGGGTGGACATCAGATTGTCTACAAACAGTTCCTGGGCTTCTTGCACCGTGTCAATGTAGGCGTAATGTCCGTCGCCCTGGTCGGCCAACTGTTCCATCATCACGTCATTGTAGTTACCCAGACCAAAGCCGATGGTGGTGAGCTGGATGCCGGAATCGGCGTACCCACGAATCTGGGCCACGATGCCGTTGGGGTCGGTCAGGCCTACATTGGCCACGCCGTCTGAGGCCAGGATGACGCGGTTGATGCCGCCGGGCTTGTAGGCGAGGTTGGCCTGCTGGTAGCCCAGGAGCAGCCCTGCTTCCAGATTGGTAGAGCCTTCCGGCTGTAAGCTGTAGATGGCGTTGAGAAGGAGATTACGATTTGCGCCGCTGGTGGGGGGCAGGACGACGCGGGCATTGCTGCCGTAGACGACGATGGCGATGCTGTCGTCGGCGCGCATCCGGTCTACCAGCATTTGCAGGGATTGTTTGACCAGACCCAGCCGGTTTTCCTGAGCCATAGAGCCGGATACGTCAATGACAAAGGTGAGGGCGGCCGACGGCCGTTCCCGTTCCGCTATCTCAAAACCCTGTACGCCAATCCGTAAAAAGTAGGTGCCGTCATTGTGGAAGGGGCTGGGCGCGCCGTCGGCGTACACGGCAAAGGCGGTGTCGGGCGGGATGTCGTACCCCTGGTCAAAGGCGTTGACAAACTCCTCCGGGCGGATGGCGTCCGGCGGCGGCTGCAACCCCTGGCGCAGGTAATTGCGGGCCACGCTGTAGGAACCAGTGTCCACGTCCAGTGAGAAGGTGGAGAGCGGGTCTGCCTGGGTGAGGACGAAGGGGTTGACGCCGTAATCCTCGAAGAAGGTGTTGGCCGGGCTGGCCGGCGTCGGCGTTGGATAATACGGTTCGGGGGCGAGACTGTCATTAGCCGGCGGCGGGGCGGTGGCTAACGGTGCAGGGGCCTGGGTGAGTGGTGCGGGAGCTATGGCCAGCGGCGCGTCGGCGGCGCTTTCCTCTGCGGGGGCTTCCCGAATAACGTCCGGTTCGGCCGCGTATTCTACAATTTCCTCTACTTCGATGGGTTCCGGCGCGACGTAGGTGGCTGCCGGTAAGGA
>JALUPA010000539.1 GCA_027054335.1 Ardenticatenaceae bacterium | reverse complement strand
GCGGCCCCGCCACGTAGATATAATTGCTCACGTCCTGCTTGATAAAACTGAACTGCTCATGCCCCATCAGGTGAGCAATGTTATCCATATTGCCTGTAATCAAATTGTCCATACCTACTACGGTATGACCTTCCTTAATAAATCGGTCACTCAGATGGGAGCCTAAAAATCCGGCTGCTCCCGTAATTAAAATACGCATGTTGCCTCCAAAGAATCTGACACGAATTACGCAAATTTTCACGAAAAGACAAAAATTCGTGCAAATTCGTGAAATTCGTGGCAAAAAAATCCCGATAAATCCGCGGCCTTTTCGGAAGATTTGAAAATTGTTGTCAAATGGCGCCCGCGAATTGTAACCCGGCACATGAGTCGCGGCGAATCCCACAGGCACGTAACCAGAGAATGTATAGCAGACGTGGCTTACACGTTGCCTGAACACAAGATGGCAGAGAGCAACGGCCGTCACCCTCTTTTTCTCGCCATTCAGTTCACGGCATAGTATACTCCTGGCAAGCTATCCGAAAAGGAAAAACGGAGTCAATTTATGAGCGCAATCATGGACCCGCCGGCCGACGCCGCCATTCACGAGCGACGCAAGGCGGATCACATTCGTATCAATCTGGAAGAAGACGTGGCCTTTAACCAGCTTACCACCGGGCTGGAAAGATATTTCTTTATGCACCAGGCTTTGCCGGAATTAAACCTGGACGCCATAGATTTAAGCACAGAAATTTTCGGCAAACGACTGCGCACGCCGCTGCTCATCTCCTCCATGACCGGCGGCACGCCCGAAGCGGGAGAAATCAACCGCATTCTGGCCGCGGCCGCCCAGGAAACGGGGATGGCCATGGGGCTGGGTTCGCAGCGCGCCGCCATCGAAGACCCCACGCTGGCTGACACTTACCACGTGCGCCAGGTGGCCCCCGACATCCTCCTTTTTGCCAATTTAGGCGCAGTGCAGCTCAATTACGGCTACGGCCTGGATGAATGCCAGCGCACCGTGGATATGTGCCAGGCTGACGCCCTGATTTTGCAC
The DNA here is from genome assembly GCA_027054335.1 of Ardenticatenaceae bacterium. Classification (GTDB taxonomy): domain Bacteria; phylum Chloroflexota; class Anaerolineae; order Promineifilales; family Promineifilaceae; genus JAJRTP01. Next base: position 64,197 of record JALUPA010000539.1, on the reverse strand, counting down.
TTCAACGTCTTGCAGGAAGCTGTCCAGCCGGAAGGAGACGGCAATTTTGCCCATCTGCTGGCGAAGGTGGAGCAGGTTTGCACCCGGCTGCCCGTCCCGGTCATTGCCAAAGAGGTGGGCTGGGGATTTTCCCGGCAGGCAGCCCGACAGTTGGCGGATGCAGGCATCGCGGCCATTGACGTGGCCGGGGCCGGGGGCACGTCCTGGAGCCAGGTGGAGATGTATCGCGCCCCGACGACCCGCCACGCGCGGGTAGCCAGTACGTTTATTGATTGGGGGATTCCTACGGCCGTATCCCTCCAATACTGCCGGGAAGCCGCTCCCCACCTGCCTCTTTTCGCCAGCGGCGGCATCCGCAACGGCATTGACGTAGCCAAATGTATCGCCCTCGGCGCGAATCTGGTCGGACTGGCCGGTGACTTTTTGCGGGCAGCGGATCAGAACGGCGTAGACGGCGTTATCGAAACGGCCGAAATTTTAAGCGACGAACTGCGCATCACCATGTTCGCCAGCGGCGCAAAGGATTTGGCTGCGCTGGCCGAAACGTCGCTTTATACGGAGTTTTGAGAGTGAGTAATTGGGTAATTACGTAATTACCCAGTTACCCAATTACCAATTATGCAAAAAATTCTCGCCAAAACAGAAGATATGCGGACCGCCATCAACGAAGAGATGAAGGCTGTGCTGCAATATGACGACAACGTGACGCCGGATTTATTTCTGGGCATGAACCATTACCACATGGGCTGGGTGGATGAGCAAATGCAGCCGGTGCAAGTTCACGCCGGGAAGCAGATACGGCCGTTGCTCCTCCTCCTCGCCAACCAGGCCGCCGGGGGGGATTGGCAGCAAGCTGTACCCGCCGCCGCCGCCATCGAACTGCTGCACAATTTTTCCCTTATCCACGACGACATTGAAGACGCCAGCCCCACGCGGCGCGGCCGTAAAACGTTGTGGACGATCTGGGGCATTGAGCAGGCCATCAACGCCGGGGACGCCATGTTTGCCCAGGCGCACCTGGCCATGAGCCGCCTGCTGGAGCGCGGCGTTCCGGCAGAAATTACGGTGCAAGCCTTACGCCGCTTTGACGAAACCTGCCTCAACCTGACGCGCGGCCAGTTTAACGACATGGATTTTGAAACGCGGGAAAGTGTGACGGTAGAGGAATATATCGAGATGATTACGGGGAAAACGGCCGTACTCATCTCCCTCTGCACCGAACTGGGCGCCCTGATTGCCGGCTGCGACGCCCAAACTGTGGCCCACTACGCCCAATTCGGCCTGGAGCTGGGGCTGGCCTTCCAGGTCAAAGACGACATCCTGGGTATTTGGGGCGATGAAGCCGTTATCGGCAAATCGGCCAGCAGCGACATCAGCACCAAAAAGAAGACTCTGCCCGTCCTCTACGGCCTCAGCCAAAGCGCCGCCTTACGCCAGCTTTACCGGCAGGAAAACACTGACCCCGCCTTTGTCGCCGCAGCCATCCGCCTGCTGGATAAAAGCGGCGCCCGCCAGTACGCCACTGAGAAAGCCACCTACTACTCCCAAAGCGCCCAGGGCCACCTGGAAGCCGCCCAGCCCAACGGCGCAGCCTACAGCACCCTCAACGAACTGGCCGACTTCCTCCTCCAGCGGGATTTTTAAGTTCCCCAGACCTGAACACCAAACCAACAAAAAAGGCGGCGATCTCATTCGATGAGATCGCCGCCTTTGGTTTCTAACCAAACCCTATCAGGTTATTCGCTGTCTCCGGCAACTTCGGCTTCAGCTTCCCCTTCAGGAACAAGTCCTTCCTCGGAACTTGTTTCTCCGGGAGCATCCTCTACAAGCGTCAGGTCCGGGGACTGAACTTCCGTAGCCGCTTTTTCCGCTGCCGCCGCTGCCGCAATCAACTCCAGAACCGCCGGGTCTGTGTTATCATCAATCATCAACGGCCCGGAGAAATCAATTTCCACCATTTCGTCCTCTTCCAAAGCCTCGACTTCTTCTTCCTCTTGAGGCAGCTTAAAGCCAGTACCAGCCGGAATCAGTTTGCCGATGATGACATTTTCCTTGAGGCCCTGCAAATTGTCCTTACGTCCGGCAATGGCCGCTTTAGCCAACACCTTGATGGTATGCTGGAAAGAGCTGGCTGCCAGGAAACTTTCCGTATTGAGGGCCGCTTTGGTAATCCCCAGCAGAACCGGTTCAGCCTGAGCCGGCTGGCCGCCCTCCTCTACAATTTCGTCATTCCGTTCCTGGAATTCGCTGACTTCCACCAGATCGCCGGGTAGCATTTCCGTATCGCCGGATTGGGTCACTTGCACTTTGCTCAACATTTTGCGGATGACCACCTCAAAATGCTTATCGTGAATGTTTTGGCCCTGTGGCCGGTAAACTTGCTGCATTTCGCGCAGCAGGTAGAGGGTAACAGCGTCGCGGCCCAGAATTTCCAGAATACGATGCGGGTTCTTGGAACCTTCCGTCAATTGGTCTCCGGCGTTTACCCGTTGGCCGTCAGAAATGAGCAAACGCATCCCGGCGGGAATCTCGTAGTCGGCTTCGTCTTTACTTTCCCAAACCACTTTCACGTTGTCGCCATCGCGGACGATACGGCCGTTATGCTGGGAAGCAATCACTTCGCCCTCTTTTTCCGCAATAATACCGCCTTCTTCGATGGTATCATTATCGCCCACCTTGATTTCCCAGCCTTCTGGAATTTCATACACATCATCAACCAATCTGGTATCGGTCACATAGACGTGGCGCACCCCTTCAACCATGTGAATTTCGACAATACCACCAATTTCGGTGATAACAGCTTCGCCCTTGGGCCGCTGCCGGGCTTCAAACAATTCCTCTACACGAGGCAAACCCTGGGTAATATCGCCGCCGGCCGAAGCTGTACCGCCGGTATGGAAGGTACGCAAGGTTAACTGGGTACCCGGTTCACCAATAGACTGCGCCGCCACGATGCCTACGGCCGTACCCAACTCCACCGGCTTACCCCGCGCCAAGTCCAGGCCGTAACATTTAGCGCAAATACCGCGCCGCAGTTCGCAAGTCATCGGCGAAAAGACATAGATTTCAGCAATGCCGGATTCATCACACAAAACGGCCGATTCATCATTGAAATACTCGCCCGCCTGTACAATAATCTCACCCGTTTCCGGATGAATGACAGGTTCAGCCGCCACCCGGCCCAAAATACGTTCCGCCAACGTCTGCTTGCCAAAGTTTTCCGAGCGGCGAATCCAGATACCCTTGCTCGTACCGCAATCTTCATCCATGACAATCATATCCTGGGCAATGTCTACCAAGCGGCGCGTCAGATAGCCAGCGTCTGCCGTGCGCAAGGCCGTGTCGGCCAAACCTTTCCGGGCGCCATGCGTAGAGATGAAATATTCCAGCGTGTCCAACCCGTGGCGGAAGTTAGACTGAATCGGTACCGGGATGATTTTGCCCTGCGGGTCAGCCATCAGACCGCGCATACCGGCCAACTGGGTTATGGGGCCAAAACCACCCTTACCTGCACCGGACAAAGCCATCACCGCAATGGGGCTGGCCGGGTCCATGGTGTCCCGCACCGCCTTTTCCACTTTGTCTTTGGCGTCATTCCACTGCTCAATCGTGCGCTGATACTGCTCATCTTCCGTCAAAAGACCGCGCCGGTACTGCCGGTCAATTTCGTTAACCCGCTGCAAGGCGTTGTCCAGAATCTCCTGCCGTTCTTCAGGAATGGTCAGGTCAGCCACGGCAATAGTCGTGCCGGAACGAGTGGCGTAATGGAAGCCGATGGATTTGATGTTATCCACCAGTTCAATCGTCGCTTCATCACCCAACCGGCGGTAAACGCGGTTGATGAGAGAATTGACGCCGCCTTTGTCCAGCACCCGGTTAACAAACTGGAACTGTTCGGGCAAAACCATGTTGAACAATACCCGGCCAGGAGACGTTTCGATGATACGGCGGCGCGGTTTATTATCGGCGTAGCGGTTATGGTCTTCCTTAAAGTAGGTGTACGTTTCCAGCTTGATTTTGGCGTGAATGTCCACGTAATCCAGGGCATAGGCCATTTCCACTTCTTCCATTGTGCCGAATATCTGGCCTTCCCCTTTACGGCCGTCACGCATCAACGTCAGATAATAGACCCCCAGCACCATATCCTTGGAAGGGCCAACAATCGGTTGGCCGTCGGCCGGTTTCAGCAAGTTCCGCGTAGCCATCATCAATTCTTTTGCTTCCGTTACCGCCTTATCAGAAAGCGGCACGTGTACCGCCATCTGGTCGCCGTCAAAGTCCGCGTTAAAGGCCGCGCAGACCAACGGATGCAGTTGAATAGCCTTCCCTTCCACAAGCTGCGGCATGAACGCCTGAATACCCAGGCGATGCAGCGTCGGGGCGCGGTTCAACAAAATCGGCCGCCCCTGGATGACCTCTTCCAGCACTTCCCACACTTCCGGCGGCTGCCGCTCAATAAAACGACGCGCCCCCTTCACGTTACTGGCATACCCATATTCCACCAGCTTGCTGATAACAAACGGCCGGAACAACTCCAAAGCCATTACCTTGGGCAAACCACACTGGCCCAATTTCAACTGCGGCCCTACCACAATCACCGAACGGCCGGAATAGTCCACCCGCTTACCCAACAAGTTACGGCGAAAACGGCCCTTCTTGCCCTTAAGCATGTCAGAGAGCGATTTCAACTCGCGCCGGCCGCGGCGGCTTAACGCCTTACCTCGCTGGCTGTTGTCAATCAGGCTGTCTACCGCTTCCTGGAGCATCCGCTTTTCATTACGCACAATCACGTCCGGCGCGCCCAATTCCAGCAGTCGCCTCAAGCGGTTATTCCGGTTAATCACGCGACGGTACAAATCGTTCAGATCAGAGGTGGCAAAACGGCCGCCATCCAACTGCACCATCGGCCGTAAATCCGGGGGGATGACTGGCAGCACCGTCATAATCATCCACTCCGGCCGGTTGCCGCTTTTGCGCAGAGCTTCCACCACTTCCAAACGCTTGGTAGCCCGCTTGGCCGCCTGCTTGGAGCGCGTCGTCCGCAGTTCCTGCCACAATTGACGGGACAGTTTGTCCAAATCCATACGCTTGAGGATTTCGTACAACGCCTCCGCCCCCATATCCGCCCGGAAGACATTGCCGAACTTGCTCTTTAGCTCCCGATAATCATTCTCATTCAGGAAGGCCATCGGCTCCAGACCTTCCAGTTGTTCCCGGTTGGTTTGCGCCTGTTGGCGCAGCCGTTCCAGCTTCACCATCACCTCATCACGCATACCCTCGCCTACAGCGCTGGTTTCGCTGTGCAGTTCCTCAATCTCTTTTTGCAAAGCGGCTAGCTGGCTCTGGTGCGCTTCTTCATGATCTCTCTGCACCTCACTCAACCGTTCGGCCGTAATTTCCTGCACCATAACACTGTGTTCACGACCCACTTTTTCGCCTTTCTTGACGATCACCTGATCCCATAAAACAATATCTTCGGAGGCTTTGGCGCCTTTCTGGTTATCCAGACGTTGTTCCGTAGACTTAGCTGCGCCCACCACTTCATCCGTCAATTCCGCCAGGCGATCATCAAAAGTATCATTGAGTACCTGCAACTGGCTTTCCAGATCATCCAGTCGCAACTGTACTTCAGAGGTAGCGTTACCGATCTCGGTTTGCAGTTCTTCTTCCAGCTTTAACTCCGCCTCAATTAATTCTTCATCCAGGCGTTTGAGCGCCCGCTGCCGGGCCTCTTCGTCAACAGATGTAATCACGTACAAAGCAAAATAAAGCACGCGGTCCAAATTACGACGGGACACGTTGAGGAGCAAACCCATGTGGCTGGGAACGCGGCGGGTATACCAAACGTGAGCCACCGGCGCAGCCAGGGTGATGTGCCCCATCCGCTCGCGCCGCACAGAGGAACGGGTTACCTCGACGCCGCATTTATCACAGACAATACCGCGATAACGGATATTTTTATATTTGCCGCAATAGCATTGCCAATCGCGAGTCGGCCCAAAAATGGCTTCGCAAAACAAACCGTCTTTTTCCGGGCGCAAGCGACGATAGTTAATAGTCTCCGGCTTTGTTACTTCCCCGTATGACCAGGAACGAATCTGGTCCGGGGATGCTACACTAATACGTAATGAACGAAAATCTGTTGTCTCCACCAGGTAACCTCCAAAATTTTAAAGCTCCAGCCCGTTTGTAAGCTTGTTGTCTGCCATAAACCAAAATTAATAAACACCCGTCCGCAAATATAAAATATAGAATTAGCGATGGGGCTTAAAGGTGCGTAAACACGGAAAAAGAGCGTGTAGCCCTGGCAGGCTAACGCTCTTGTCATTAATCACTCTTCAATAACCATAGAGGCACTATTATAACGGTAAACTTCAGTGCGTCAATTAGATTTGGGTTAGAATTTCGTTAAGAGACAGAACGAACATTGTGCCATATTGAAATCCATTTGTCAAATACGGCCGTCCCCAAAAATTGTAGTTCACGAACGGTTGTGCTATGCTTAACGCCATCGTTAGAGTTCTGGCGTATCGCCGCATTTTAGCCATCAATAAACATTGCCAATCATGGAATTACAGGCCGTTACCGGACAACTTTATATTGTAGACGGGGTTTTGCAGGAAGCGGCAGCCGGTACAGCTGCCGCGCCGGGCTTATTAGCCCAGGCGGCCCCGCCCAAAGCGGCACACAGTCGGGCACGTGATTCCTTATTTGTCCATCTGACGTTGAGCGGTTCGGGAGAAGAAACGGCCGTTCTCACCCAAAACATTCTCCAGGTTATCAGCCAGCAATTTTATAAAACGAGCGGCAGCGTCACCGCCGCCCTGCGTAAAGCGGTCGTGGAAGCCAACCAGTACCTTCTGCGCTACAATTTAAGCCAGTCAGGGCCGCCCCGTGAAGGGGCTGTCACTTGCGCCGCCTTCCGGGGCACAGAATTGTTCACTATCCAGACGGGTGAATCGTGGGCATTGGTGGGCCACAATTTCGGAATTGAGCGATTACCGCCCCAAGAGCCGGACCACATCACCCCTATGGGGCGCAGCAGCGGGCTGGACATCCGCTACTTTCATCACCGGCTGCAATCGGGAGATACGTTGCTGCTGGGCGACCCGCGACTGGCGCACCTGGCCACGGATGATTTTACGGCCGTCGTGGTAGCTACCCCTATCGAAGAAGGTCTGGAAGCGCTGGTCGGTATTGTCGGCCCGGAATCCGGTCGTTTGTTGCTGGTGGAATTTGGCACAGACGTGCCGCTGGATATGCTGGACGTCAGCCCGCCGGCCACACAACCGGCTGCGGCCCCACCCCAGACCCAACCACAGCGCCAAACGGCCGTAGCCCCTTCATCACCCCCATCAGATATTCAAACCACAGCCCGGCGAGCCGGGGCCGGAGCGGCTTTAGGTCTGGCTGGCTTTACCAGTTGGCTGGCAGAATTATTGGCCCGGTTACGGCCGTCCGCCGGTGAAGACGATCCGGCTCAAATCAACTGGGCTATCCCGGCCCTGATCGCCATCATCATTCCCTTCCTTATAGCGGCCATCGTCACCGGCGTCTACCTGCAGCGGGGACAAGTACAGCAACTAGCCGCCATCAAAGCGGAAATGGGGCAAAAACTGGGTCAGGCTGAACAAATGACTGACGAAGCAGCTACCCGCCGCCTATACAATGAAGTCTTGGGGCTGGCCCAGGAAGCGGAGACCCAACTGCGCCCCGGTGATGAACAAGTGGCTCAAATGCGCCAGATTGCCAGGGGCCGCCTGGACGTTCTGGACCAAATCACCCGCCTGAACGCCGATCTCTTTTACCAATATACAACCGAGAATACCGATCTGGCAGCCATCGTCCTGCGCCCCGGCAGCGAAGGAGACGTCTACACTTACGACCGGCTCAATGGTTTCGTTTACGAACACGACACGGACGAAACTTATCTGGATACGGGTAATGTGGCTCCTTTGCAACTTTTATTCGAGGGGCAGGCTATCGGGAATCACGTGGCCGGGAAAATCATTGACATCATGTGGCGGCCGCAAGGCAATTCGGTCAGCCGCGAGGGGCTGGCTATGCTGGATGGCAATGGTGCGCTGCTCACCTTCCAACCCGGTTACGACAATACGTTCGCCGTACCGTTGGATTTATCCAGCGAATGGCGTGTCCCCACGGACATCGCCACTTTTGACGAGCGGCTTTACATTTTGGACCCGGCAGCTCAGGTAATCTGGAAATATATTCCTCAAGGAGATGATTTCATTACCAACGCGGATGACCGGGTGATTGCCTTTGACGGAGAGGAAAACCCGGAACTGGACAAGGTGGTTGATTTCGATATTTTCAGCGGGGATGGCAGCCTGATGCTTTTGTATGAAGACGGCCGTATCCGTTATTACGACACCCGCTCCGGCCGGGTGCAATGGACGGAAGAGGATTTGCTGAAAAGCGGCCTGAACGTCCCCCTACTCAATCCCACGGCCGCCAAAATTATTGGCCGGGGCTTGAACGCTTCTATTTTTATTGCCGATGCGGGGAACGGCCGTATCGTGCAAGTCAGCCGCCCCACCGGGCAGGTACTGGCTCAATACCGGGCCACCGGCCCCAACGGCGAGGAACTATTCAGCAACATCAGCAGCTTCGACGTAGCCGAAACGCCTTTGCGTATTTTTGTCACCAAAGGGGACTCGGTTTATGTGGCAACACAGGAATAGTTTTCAGTGTTCAGTGTTCAGTGAGACGCTGCTGAAAACTGAACACTGAAAACCGCTCACTGAACCAGTTTCACATCCTGACGGGGAAAAGCCAGTTCCACACCTTCCTGGGCAAAAACCAACCGGATTTGACGGCGCAGCCAGCGCTGCACGTTCCACTGTTCGCCTGGTTTGGTTTTAACCATGATGCGCAGCCGGACTGACCAATCATCCAAGCCCTCGACGCCGGTGACAACGGCCGCTTCCAGCAATTTATCCTTTACCGCCTCATCCTCTGCTGCCATATCCCCAATCTTCTGCAATACCCGGATGGCCTTGTCCACATCATCATCATAAGTAATCCCCACATCCACAATTGCCCGCGACCAATCCGGCGTCATGTTAGACACCTGGCGAATTTCCCCATTGGGGATAATGTGAATCGTGCCCGCCACATCCCGAACAACCGTCACCCGCAGCGTCATCTTCTCCACCACGCCTCGGACGCCGCCAATGTCTACCACATCATCAATGGTGTATTGATTCTCGATGAGAACAAACAAGCCGCTAAGCATATCCTGCACCAACGTTTTGGCTCCCATACCGGCCGCCAGACTAAAAACGCCCACGCTGGCCAGCAGAGGAGCAATGGGCACGCCCAATTCCGTCAAAATCATCAGAAGAGACGTACTCAAAATAACAATCGTGCCGGAACTTTTCAACACGCGGGAAATAGTAGTTGTCCGCTTGTCTAAATCACTCCCCTCTTCATCATCCAAAGCCTGAATACGCCCGGCAATCGCCCTGACGATGTAACGCCACAGAAAATAAGCGGCGATTGTGCCCACGATAATCAGCAAAATGGGCAACCCTTTCTGTTGTAACCAAAGCCAAATCACATCTAACTGTTCCATAATTACAATCCACCAAACAGTGCTATATTTTTAACCCTGGATATTGAACTCTACTTTACTGTGAGCAATAACCTCATCCAGAACATCTGTTAATTTTTCCTGGTTCATTATTTCGCCCAAACGTTCAGCCAGAACCGGAATATTGATTATTTCCTCTATGCTGCTCATGTATTTATCCACAATGCGTTGCACAGAAAATTGCGCTTCAGCCTGAGATTGTAAAGCAGCGCGAATTTCGTCTACTGAAAGCTCACTTTTGATTACAAAGGTCACAGGGTATTTTTGGATTTTATCAATATCCAGAAAATACTTTCGCACGTCAAGCGTCTCTGTTACCTGAAAAAAACGTCCCAATGGGCGCATTACAAAGTCAATACCACCATCATTCGCATTCGTGCGCCCGGTTTTGTAGAGAACTAAAAAATCTTCTTCGATAACGTCCAAACTCCACCCCCAATAAACGGATATGTCGCCATAATACGTTTTAAGGATGGCAAAGCTGACAATCTCAAATATTCGCGCATCAACATTGGGACGCAGCAAAGACAGCAAGTATGCTGCTACATCGGCAGGGTTTTCCTTTGAGACGGCTTGCATACGCTCACAATCATCAATGAAAGAATTAAACGCTCCTTGTTTCGCTTCAATATAAGCATCAATTATGTCAATAACTGTCTGGGCAACGTTAAATTCGCTGCCGTCATAAACTTCAACGATGAGTAAGTTTTCATTTATCCAATATTCGCCGGTTTGAGTATCTCGAAGAATTGGAACATGCTTTGATGTAGGAAAATATTTCTCAAACTCCTTGTTCATTCGATGATTGAGCGCATGGTTCTGTAATTTGGCGCCAAAAGGGAGTTCACGCTGACGACGCAGCAAGTCGGTAAATTTTGCTCCTTCTGCGTGACGGTAATCGCCACTTTCGTGAAAATTACGGGACAGGTAATCTTCTACCAGCACGTAAATGGCATACAGGTTTCCAAAAGAGCCTCTTGCTTTTGACCCCCGTCCAGCCGAAACAGTTTTTATATTTATGTATTGCAACAGCTCGCTCTTTTCCAGAATCGGTTCGCTATATACGGAAAAGTAGTCTGCAAGTATACGTCGGATTACGGCCGTAAAATCATGCTCTTTCATTCGTTTCTTTCCAGCAAAGTTAACTGATTAGAGGGAATTTGGGGTTTCCCGTTTTTTCGCACATAGCTCTTTTCAGGGGGACATAATTTTTCCCCATTATAATGTGACAGAATACCCAGGCGACGCAAACCAATTTTAACGTAATCTTCCTGCAATTCGATCCCTATGGATCTGCGCTTCATTTTCTTTGCTACAGCGCAAGTCGTAAAAGTTCCGGCAAACGGATCAAGGACCAGATCATCTTCATTACTGCTGGCGGCCACAATTCGCTCTAACAACACTTCAGGCTTTTGCGTCGGATGTTCTTCATACTCTGCCATACGATAACGAACCCGGGGAAAGTACCAAACGTTTCCAGGAACTTTCCTACTATTGTAAACAGCCGGGACCTTCTTTCTGTAATCTATTAGTTTTCGTTGCGCACCTGTTTTAGCCTCAACCATGATAACATCAGCATTGAAAACATAATTTTTTGCATCTTTAACGCAATGCAGGATTGGCTCATACATCGATCCAAAATAATTTTGTGCCTGAACGCCAGAACTATCATACCGCCAAATGATCCGCGAGAGTATTGTCAACCTGCTTCGCAAATAAATATCGAGAAAAGGCATACTCTGAGTGCTTGCCATTACATACAAACTTCCATGCGGCTTTAACAAAGCGATACAAGCATCCAACCATTTTTTGCACCATTCAATGTAATCTTCATCGGACGGCCATTTGTCAACAAAATTAGCATATTTTTTACCAATATTATAAGGCGGGTCGGCAAAAATTAAATCAACACTCTCCCGCGGAAGAACTCCCAGCGTTTTTATAGCATCGCCATGATATATGGTATGATGTTCAGAATCATAAACCTTGAAATCTTTCATAAGACTATTGTAGTAGATTGCATGTTCTAATGCCAATCACACGACAAGTTGCTGCAGAAGGAACTTTTTCCTGAGCAATCCCCACCCCCATCGTATCTGCACCAATGACGGAGATTGTGTCCATTTGTTGCCCCTATAATTGAGTAATACCGTCGGCCGTTTCATACAAAATTGTTTCGCAACTCATATGTATCCTTCCAAATCTGACTGCTATAATCATCCGTGATACAAATCGGCCGTTGCCTCGTCACCCAAAAAAGCAACCACACCATACATTATACGCATTCACGGATACCGTGCGAGCAGAAATGCCGAACATTTGTAATAACATTTAACATTCCGGTTTCTATTTCCTGCCTTAATTTGAGGGAACCAAAACCGTCGTTTCCCCCAATATTTGACCGGTTTCCGCATTTTGCAGCGTCAGGGTGTACGTTCCGGCAACTTCCGGGAGAGGGATAGTCAGGAGCAGGCGGCGGTTGCTGTCATGATAGAGCAGAACTGTTCCTGGCGGCGATACCGGATATTCCAGGCGACGGCCGTCCTCCCCCATCACCCTTACCTGCCAATTCAGCGGTGACAACACCGGGTCTGCTACATACACTTGTATATCCGGTACGGCCGCATAAGCCCGCAGCGCCAGTTCGTCCCCATCTACAGCGGCATCCAAGGCCCATTCGCCGGTATATTGCGTGGCCGGGTTGAATTGGGCGTCAGGCAGTTTGTAGACCAGGAAATTGTCCAGAGGTGCGGTGGGGATGAGACGGCCGTCAGCCACTTCTGCCGCTAATCTGGCCTCCTGTTCCAGGCTCAGGGACTCTTTGGTGATTAAGATGGTGCGCACACCCAGGCTGCGTAACGTTTCCAGGCCGTCAAATGTGGGGAAATCGGCCAGTAAATCCCGAAGCTGCCCGTTCATTTGGGGGAAGTAACCAGAGTAGCCGTTGACCATAGGCGCGGGATTGCTGCCGGTGATAGCCATCCAGGTAGCCGTATTCGCGTAAGCCCGCACCGATTTACTTTCGGGAAAAGGCAGGAAGACGAGCGGTGGGGTAAGGTTTTGCCCGTCCAGCAACGGGGGCACGACCGTTAACCGGGCCGGCGCGGGCAAAAGTTCCCCCAAAATCAAGACGGCCAAGCCTACCGTCAACCAGCGACGGCCGTTTTGCCACAACACATCCAAAAACAGAACCGCCAGCAAAGCCAGGTAAATCTGGACAAAATACCCCCAGCAAAATGGCCTGTTTTTCCATAGGCCAAATGGCGCTCACCCGCCAAATGGCTTATCCTTTCCCCGCCAAATCACACTGTCAGTACGTTGCAGCATCCCGTACTATTCTTTACTATAATGGAGAGAACGTAAGCAAGTTCCCTGTGAGGTACAAAATATATGAAAAAACGCTTGGCCTTATTCGTCTTGTTAGCTTTGCTGACACTACTGGCTGCCTGTGCCAATACAACACCCCCCACACCACGCTCCACACAGGCCGACAATAAAGAATTCCCCCCGTTACCAGTGCTGGACCCGGCGCAAATTGCCCTGGGTGAGACAGTCTATGCCCAAAATTGCGCCGCTTGTCACGGGGAGAACCTGGAAGGGGAAGCTGATTGGAAAAGACAAAATGAAGATGGCTCTTTCCGCGCCCCGCCGCATACGGCCGAGGGCCATACCTGGCACCATTCGGACCAGCAGCTTTTGGAGGCGATTGAGCTGGGCGGCGCCCGTTATGAAGATGTGAATGTCGGCGGTACCAGCAATATGCCCTCTTTTGCAGAAATATTGACCGACGAAGAGATAACGGCCGTACTCGCTTACATCAAAAACCAATGGCCGGAGGATATCCGGGCTTCACAGTGGCAAGTAACTGTGCAGACCGCTAATCAATAGATTTAAGGAGAAAATCATATGACAACACATACCCATACTGGCCATCAATCCGGGTCACACGAGCATACAACTGATGACCCCTGCACTTGCTGCCGCATTTGTGAACTGCAAAGCCAACACGAGATGCACGCAGGCCATGAAGGACACGAAGAACACGCGGCAGGCGGCGAACATGCCGGACACAAAGGGCACGCTGACCACGTCGGGCATGAACTCATGTTCCGCAACCGCTTCTGGATTTCCCTGGCCCTCAGCATTCCTGTTCTGATTTACAGCCCGGCCGTCCAGAGCTGGTTTAATTATACAGCGCCGGCTTTTCCCGGCAGCCAACTCATCGTCCCGGTTCTTTCGACCTTTATTTTCTTTTATGGCGGCCTGCCTTTCTTGCGCATGTCTACCTGGGAATTACAGGCGCGCAAACCGGCTATGATGACCCTCATCTCGCTGGCTATCACCGTAGCCTACGTCTACAGCATGGCGACCATTTTTTGGGAAATTGGCGAAGATTTCTTTTGGGAATTAGTAACGCTGATTGACATTATGCTGCTGGGTCACTGGCTGGAGATGCGTAGTATCCGGCAAGCTTCCGGTGCGCTGGACGCTTTGGCTAAACTGATGCCGGACACGGCCGAATTCATTTTACCAGACGGGAAAACGGTGGAAAAGCCGTCGAGTGAATTGCAACTAAACGATATGGTCTTGGTGCGGCCCGGTGCGGCTATCCCCGCTGATGGGATGGTGGTAGACGGCCGTTCCGACGTGAACGAAGCCATGATTACCGGTGAGTCCCGGCCTGTCACCAAAGCAGAGGGCGACAAAGTGATTGCCGGGACGGTGAACGCCGGGAACAGCAGTTTGCGGGTACGGGTAACGGCCGTGGGCGACGATACCGCCCTTTCCGGCATCATGCGTCTGGTGGCCGAAGCCCAGGCCAGTAAATCCGAAACCCAGCTCCTGGCCGACAGAGCCGCTTCCTTTTTGTTTTATGCGGCCGTCATTGCCTCCCTGTCCGCGGGGGTTTTCTGGTCATTTTATTTTGGCGGCGTCACCGTCCAGGTCATCGCCATTGTTGTCACTATTTTGATTATTGCCTGCCCCCACGCCCTGGGGCTGGCTGTACCTCTGGTCGTGGCCAACACCACAGCATTGGGCGCTAAGAATGGCATTCTCATACGGGACCGGCAGGCCATGGAAACAGCCAAAGATTTGAACATTATCACTTTCGACAAGACAGGTACGCTGACTAAAGGTGAGGTCGGCGTTGTGGGTATCGCTTCAGTTGATGAGATGAATGCCGCCAAGGCCCTGGCCATCACGGCCGCCGTCGAGGGGGATTCCGAACACCCCATTGCCCGGGCAATCCGTCACTCGGCCGAAGAAAAGCAGCTCGATCTGCCCACTATCACCGATTTTGAGATTCTCAAGGGGCGGGGCGTGCAAGCCACGTATGACGGAAAGACAATATACGTAGGCGGCCCGCGCATGTTGGAATTTCTGGAGGCAGACCTGCCATCTAACCTGGCTCAATTTGCCCAGGAGTCGGGCGAAAAGGGGCAAAGCGTCATTTACCTGATTCAGGAGCATGGTGTCGTGGCTGCTTTTGCCCTGGCAGATGTAATTCGGGAAGAAAGCCGTAAGGCCGTACGCGCCTTGCACGATATGAACGTCGAGGTAGCCATGCTCACCGGCGACAGCAAGGACGTAGCCAAAGCAGTAGCCGAGGAACTAGGCATTGACCAATACTTTGCCGAGGTCTTACCGGCCGACAAAGACAAGAAGGTCATGGAACTGCAAGCGCAGGGCAAGCGCGTGGGCATGGTCGGTGACGGCGTGAATGATGCCCCGGCCCTCACCCGCGCTGACATCGGCATCGCCATTGGCAGCGGTACCGACGTGGCTGTAGAATCGGCGGGGCTGATTCTGGTGCAGAGCAATCCGCTGGACGTCGTGAAAATCCTGAAGTTGAGTGTGGCCAGTTACCGTAAACAAATGCAAAACATCTGGTGGGGCGCCGGGTACAATATTGTGATGATTCCTCTGGCAGCGGGCATTTTGTACATCCCGTTTGGGTTCTTCGTACCGCCGGCTTTGGGCGCTGTTTTCATGTCACTCAGCACGATCATTGTAGCCATTAACGCGCAAACCCTGCGTGGTACCAATCTCTCAGTGGAATAAAAAGAGTAGGGGATGAGGCGGCGCTGCCCCTCATCCCCTTATATCCTGGCCCTCGGCAGCCCCGCCAAATGGCCTGTTTTTTTCGAGCAGAATAGCTCTGTCACCGGTAAACAGCTTTTGTTAACCTCATTCCGGCTGAATTTTCCCGCTTCCGGGAAGATTACGTGAGTAAGCTGCCTTACCGATTCTTAACTGGCAAAAGCGGATAATTTTGTATTGGAGGATTGTATATTGGGTTCAAAAAGCGCTTCATCTAAACAAAAATTAAGTAAAAAAGAATTACGCCAACAACAAGTCGCTCGTGAGAAGCGGAAAAAGCAACTGATGATCGGCCTGCCCCTGGCCATCATCGTGCTGGTTGTTGTGGGCATAGGCGTATACCGCTTTACTCGCCCTGACGTGGAGGGTGTTTTCTCTTTTGGCACATTGTTGCGCGGCCATGATCGTTCCGCTTCTTTTGTCAATGCCAATCTGCCGCCTACCGGCGGGACGCATAATCCCAACTGGCAAAATTGTGGCATCTATACAAGCCCAATAGACGCCAGCGCAGCCGTTCATTCTTTAGAACACGGTGCGGTCTGGCTGGCCTACCGGCCCGATCTGCCGCCGGAACAAGTGGCCGAATTACAAGATATGGTGCGGGGTAATGGGTATGCTTTGATGAGTCCTTATCCCGACCTGGAGAGCACCGTCGTCATGTCAGCCTGGAGCAAGCAACTAACGATTGACTCCCTGCCTGATGAGCGTATTGAAGAATTCCTGGGGCGCTATCTGGCGCGTGGGCCGGAGCCAGGCGCGCGTTGCACTGACGGCATTGGCCAGCCGGTGCAGTAATCAGTTTACAAGGGCAGTTTTCAATGTATCAATAAGGCGCTTATGAAATATCTCGTTCGGAAGAAACTTTACGCGCCGCGTTGACGGCCGTTGTCCCGGCAAAAAATTAGATAAATTATTGGAGAAATTAAAAAAATGCCTGTAAAAGCAAAACGTTCCAAAAAACCCGGCTATCGCAGCAGCCCGGCTCAGCAGACTTCTCATAAATGGCGCAACATCCTCTTGGGAGGCGGCGCTGTCTTGGGTGTTTTGGCCCTGGGTTACATGCTCTACCTCAGCTTGCAAGGCCCTTCCCCCATTCAAGACCTGATCACCTACGCCCGCCAGTCACGCGGCCATATACAAGAACCGCTTGAGATGTCAGAATTACCTCCGGCTGGCGGCGAACACGCGGGCATCTGGCAGAACTGCGGCATTTACACCTCACCCGTCGCTGCCGAAAACGCCATGCACTCTTTGGAACATGGCGCAGTTTGGTTAACTTATCAGCCTGATTTGCCGGCAGAAGATGTGGCCTATTTGCAAGACCTGACACGCAGCGAAAGCAGCATCGTCCTCAGCCCGTACCCTGGCTTGAAAAGCCCGGTGGTGGCTACGGCCTGGGAAGTGCAGTTGGAGCTTGATTCTGTGGCTGACGGCCGTCTCAACGAATTTGTTGATCGTTACCAAAGAGGCCCGACGGCTCCGGAACGCCTGGGTGCCTGCTCCAATGGTGTGGGTACGCCCCTGCCCTAAAAAACGCACCTTCATTCAATCTCCGCTAATTCCAGCCAGCGGAGTTCGGTTGTTTCCAGTTCTTTTTTGACGGCGGTCAGTTCCTCCGCCAATGACTGTAATTTTTTATAATCGCGGCCGCTCTGGTTAATTGCTTCTTCCAGAGCGGCTTTTTGCCTTTCCAGATCGCTGATGCGGCTCTCCAGCGTTTCCAGTTCCCGTTTTTGTTTCCAGGTAAGTTGGGGCTGGGGGGCGGACGGCCGTTTCTCTTTCGTTGCTTTCTTCCTGGCTGGCGGCGGGGGTGCTGCCGCTTCCTGGCGCAGGCGGCGGTACGTCTCATACGGCGTCGGGTAGCGTGTACCCAGAACGCCGGCCTCAAAACTCATCAGAAAATCCACGTTCCGGTCCAAAAAGTAACGATCATGGCTGACCACCACCAGACAGCCCCGAAAATGATCCAGAAATTGCTCCAATACCGTCAGCGTTTGCACGTCCAGGTCATTCGTCGGCTCATCCAGGAAGAGGACGTTGGGCTGGTGGATGAGGGTGCGCAGCAAGTAAAGGCGGCGGCGCTCACCCCCGCTCAGGCTGCCAATTTTGGCCTGCTGTTCCGGCCGGGTAAAGAGAAACCATTCCAGCATTTGCGCTGCTTCCACCCGCTGCCCGTCCTGGGTACGGATGAGGGGAGCAGCATCATTGATGTAATCAATTACCCGCATATCTTCGCGCAGGCCCGCGCTTTGCTGGTCATAGTAGCCCAGATGAACGGTTTCACCCCACTGGATGCTGCCTGTGTCTGGCTCTGTTTTGCCTGCCAGGACGTCCAGGAAGGTACTTTTGCCGGCGCCGTTGGGGCCGATGACGCCGATGCGGTCGCCAGGATTGAGTTGGAAGTCCAGATCGCGGAAAAGGGTCAGGTCGCCGTAGCTTTTACTGAGATTGGTGGCCTCCAGAACGCGCTTACCCAGGCGGCGGCCGGCCAAAGCCAGGGCTACCCGCTGGTCGCCCCGGTCATACTGGATTTTTTGCAGTTCGGCGACGCGCTGTTTACGTGCCTTTTGTTTGGTACTGCGGGCCATTGCACCGCGCCGCAGCCATTCCAGTTCCCGGCGCAACAGGGCCTGGCGTTTGATTTCGGCCGTTTGGAGCTGCTCTTCCCGCAGGGCGCGTTTTTCCAGGTAACGGCCGTAATTCCCCGAATACATCACCAATTCCCGCCGGTCCAGTTCCACAATCTTGTTCACCACCCGCTCCAGAAAGTAGCGATCATGCGTCACCATCAGCAGGGCGGAGGGAATGGTCAGCAGGTACTTTTCCAGCCAGGCGATGGCGTCGGCGTCAATGTGGTTGGTTGGTTCGTCCAGGATGAGCAGGTCGGCGGGGTCCAACAAGGCGTAGGCCAGGGCGACGCGCTTTTTCTGGCCGCCGCTCAGGGTGCTGATTTTGGCGTCGAAATCGCCAATTCCCAGTTTGGTAAGGATGGTTTTGGCTTCGGTTTCTGCCGTCCAGCCGCCAGCCGCGTCCATTTTTTGCGTCATGGCAGCGAATTGGGCTTGTACGGCCGTATCCTCCGGCTCTCTTTCCAGCGCATCAGCCGCTTGCTGGTAATCATACAACAGGCGCATCAACGGTGAACTGCTTTGGAATACCGTGTCCAGCACCGTCATCTCCGGGTCAAGCTGCGGGTTTTGCGGCAAAAAGCGGACGCGCACGCCGCCCCAGACTGTTACCTGCCCGGCGCGGGGTGTTTCTTCCCCGGCAATCAGGCGCAGGAGGGTAGTTTTGCCGCTGCCGTTCCGGCCAATCAGGCCAATACGGTCGCCCTCATTGATTTGCAGATGGACGCCATCCAGCAAAGTACGTTCACTGTAGTAATGGGTCACATTTTCCAGGCGGACAAGATTCATACGGGGAGGATAGCAGGGAGGAAGGGGGCGGGCAAGTGAGGGCTGAGGAGCAGAGGCGCAGGGAAACAGGGGAAATGGGGATTAAGCGAGGACGCGATCTTCTGCGAGATAGGTGAGGCGGGTTATAAAATCGTTTAAGGGGGTGTTTTGTTGACAGATGTAGCGATTGGGGTTGGCGGCATAGTGAGGGATGCCGGCAGCGTCCAGGGCGGGCACGGCCGTATCCAGCACCGCTACGTGGCCATCCTCGGCCAGCGTATTTTGCAAAAGGCGATGAAAGCGGGGAGAAATCAGCAAAGATTGGGCGCAACGGCCGTTACCGGGAATGACAATCAGGCGAAAATACGTCTCCTTAGGCAGATCGGTCAAAATCTCATCCGGGCAGAGCGTGACGCCATACGTGCCCGTCAAGGGCTGCGCCGACAAACTGATTAGAGAAACCGGCAAACCGGCATCACGCAATTGACACAGCAGGGTGACCACTGTTTCTTCATCAAACCCGGCGGCCAGGAGAACGGCCGTATCGCTATTTTGTCGTTGCTTCTGCTGCGCCATATAATCAGCGTTCCTTTTTTAACACAAATCCCGCACCTTCGCAGAATTAAATTTCGGAGGCGCGTTGGGCGGCACTTTACAATTGATTACTCGGCGTATTTTCTCCTCTACGGCGTATAATAAAAAAAAGCCTCCCCCCCTATGAAACGCGACCTCCCCTGTGCTCGTCCACCTGTAAAAATATTGTTGGCACATCGGTGAGGCACCACACTGACAACGACGCAATTCTTATTATACAGATTAGGAGACACCTGCTTTGTCACATTCTTGCGAAAAAACTACATTTTCCGGCAGTTTCCTGCGATTTATTGGAGATTGTCGCGGTAACGGTAATCTGATATAAATAGAAAAAGGGTGTGCTTTATTTCAGCACAGACATTTTCCGGGGAGTAAACGCAGCGTGAATACTGACCCAAAGAATAATCAATCGGAATTTCCAACGGCCGTACATAACGCTTTACGGACGTGGCATAAGCAGGACAGCACGGCAGAGGAATTATTGGCATCTCTGCTCATCGTTCAGTTGGCCCGGCGCGAGCTGCCTAATCCGGCCGACCAGGCTAACCGCCGCATGGCGACCAATGCGGTGCTGGACAAGGCGCTGGATAAACTGGCGGAACAGCAGGAAGAGTACGCCGCCATTTTGCGCTGGCGGTTTATTGACAAGGATAAGCTGTTCCTCGTGGCCAATCGCCTGAACGTCAGTTCAGATTACGTAAGCCGCGCCCAGCGGAAGGCGATTGGTCAGTTAGCGGCCATCATCCTGGCCGAAGAAGCCACTGCCCGCGCCGAACATACCCATCGTTTGGAAGCCCGCCTGAAAGCACCCACCTATTCCCGCCTTTTTGGCCGGGAAACATTAGCCGAAAAAGTACACGCCCAACTGCTGGCCCCGGAGAACCCCTGGCTGGTCGCTCTGGTGGGGATTGGCGGCATTGGCAAAACATCGTTAGCGGACAAGGTGGCGCGGCAAATTATCCCCACTCTCCGCTTTGAGGAAATCTATTGGCTGGAAGTAACGCCGGGAACGTTGAGCGGCCGTTCCCCCTCCCCGCAAGCTACTTTTCAGGCGTTATTATCCGATTTACTGCTCCAATTGTATCCACACACCACTATTCCTGCGGCAACGGATGAACAACGGTTAACGGCCGTGCGCCGCAGTCTCAAAGAGCGTCCCAGCCTCGTTATCATAGACAATCTGGAAACGGCGTCGGACATGGCTATGCTGATGAATAGCTTGTACGACCTGGCCAACCCCGCCAAATTTTTACTGACCACGCGCGTACAAATCAGCCGCCAGACCCATGTTCTTCCCACAGCGGTAGATGAGTTGTCTCTGGCTGACGCCAGCACTTTCATCCGCTACCAGGCGCAGGAGACCGGCATTGAAGCCGTGGCCGAAGCAACGGATGAAGATATAGTCCACATTTACCAGTTGACCGGCGGCAATCCGCTGGCACTCAAAATTGTCATCAGTCTGCTGGATATGATGCCGCTGCCTGCCATTTTATCCGGTTTGAAAACAGATCATCCGGTGGCAGTGGCGGAGATGTACCGGCATATTTACTGGCAGGCCTGGCAAACGCTGAGCGACGACGCCCGCCGTTTGCTGAAGGCAATGCCCCTAGTAGGGGACGAAGCTGACAGCGAATATCTGGCGCAGATCAGCCGGCTTTCCTCCGGAACGATGTGGCGGGCCGTTGAAGAACTGCGCCAGCGCTCCCTGCTGGAAGTGCGGGGCGGATTACACGAAAAGCAGTACCGCATCCACCCTCTGACCAAATCATTTTTACAGACGGAAATTATCCATTTGCCGTTAGACGAGGAAGAAGACGTACTGCGTAATGCGTGATTTCCCAGTCACACATCACGCATCACACATCACGTTATGTTGACTCCTGCCGACCCCGACTTCATCAGCAGTTTGCAGGCCAGTCTTGCTTTTTGGCAGAAGGAGACGGGTAATTTGACGTCGGAGCAGTTGACCCGACTGGACGAACGAAAGCGGAATCTGTTTCGGGCGGTGCAGCTGGGCTTACTGTGGCCGGAAACGTGGCGGGATACGGCCGTCGTGGCCTGGCAGTCCTTTGATTTTGTGGAGTGGCGCGGCTTGTGGCGGGAATGGATACCTGTGCTGGAAAAAGCCATTGCCGACGCCCCGCCACCGGCAGCCGGCCTCAAAGCCCGGCTGCTTAACCGGCTGGGGCAGCTTTACGCCAAAGAACGCCGTTTTACCGCAGCCCAAACTGCCCACGAAGAAGCGTCCGCCCTGGCTGCCGAAGCCGACGACGCTGAAGCGATGATTGCCGCATACCTGAGCATGAGCGAACTGTACAAAAACCAGCACCAGTACGATAAAGCGGAACTGCTGGCCCGCCAGGCCCTTCTGGAAATTGAGCGGCTGGACGACAACACACGCTACTTGGCTTTTGCTTACAAAATTTTGGGGAATACTGCCCGACAGCGCGGCGATCTGACAACAGCAGAAAAATTTCTGCGCCGAGCAGTAAAACTGCGTTACCAATTGGATGAGCCAGTTCATCTGGCCCGTGAGCTTCATGATTTGGGGCTTATATTAACTGAGGCAGGCCAATATGAAGAGGCGGTAATTATATACGAAGAAGCAGCTGCCATACTGGTTCCCGTTAACGATGAAACAGATAAATCCCTTATTTTGATGAGCTTGGGGTATTTGTATTATCGTCAGGAGAAATGGGTCGAGGCCGAATCTACCTTTCGTCGTATTGACACTTTGGCTTTGGCTCGTTCCGGTGAAATTGGGCGGCAAGCACTTACTTTAAATAATTTGGGGAATGTGTTACTAAAAAAGGGAGAAATGGGTGAAGCTACAGAGTGTTTGCAAGAAGCGATTTCTTTGTGGCAGCAGATAGGAGACGAAGTAAATCTGGCAAATAGCCTGGGTACCTTAGCGGAACTACTGACTATATACGGAAACCAGGCAGAGGCAACAATCTATTATGAAGAAGCGATTGTTATTTTATCTCGCTACTCAGATAATGCCTGGGCGCGTAAGCTTTTAGTGGAATTTACAGATTACTTGGAATCTCTTCTCCGTGAACTTGATTAACGGACTATTTGACACTTGTAAATTTGTCAAGATCAAAAAAAGAGGCCAACCAGATTTGGTTGACCTCTTAGAAGACAGAGTAAACCCTATCCAGGACAGGTTGTCGAACCGCTAGTACCGCAGTCGGCGAAGACGGGGGCGGCAAGGGGAGCGCCGGCCAGAGCGATTAACAGGGCCAGGGCGGCCAAGACCAATACGATTTTGTGACGAACAGTTGTTTGTAACACGACAATACTCCTTATACTTTTACTGTAGGGGCAGCCTGTACCCGCCGGTACCCGGAACGTATTTCGGTGGTCGCTGTGTCCAGCAGGGTTCACTTTCCTGGCGCGGCAGGAGACCGGGGCACGGGGCGCAGCCAGAGAGCGACTATGGCCCGCGAAAAGCCATCCAGCACGTTACGAAAAGGTTACGGCCGTAACAGCGGCAAGGTATAAAGTTGTTTGTTCTAGAAAGTCAGGTTTAGGCTGCGAAACTAATAAAACTGGCAAAGTTTACGCGCGTATGATAGGAGTATAGGGGATACGGCCGTGGTTGGCCTGATAAAAAAATGGTAAGAGAGTGATAAGGAGATGACAAAGGTGATAAGGTGACAGGGTGAAGGGCGGGGGAGCGGGGAGATTGCACAATACGCAATACGTTTTCACGCATCACGTCCTTCCCGATGCTCCACGTCAAACACGTGTGAGTGTAAATTAGCAATCCACTGCTGGCCTTCCTGGGTTTTACGCAGATAGCGCAAGGCATCCTGGATGCGGGGGCGCACCACCTTCCAGTAGAACTTGGTGTAATTGCCCCGCATGTGTCCCGGACTGGTGTAGCCGGTGTTCAAGTTTTCCCCCGTCTCCTCAAATTCGTAAAAGAGGGCGGGTACTTTACGCAAATAGTTGGGGTCGCCCAACTGGCCGATGAAGTCGGCCGCCCGCACCAGGCCGCCATATCCCCCTGTGTCCCGGTAAAATGGTTCGTCCGGCACGGGGAAACGGGTCATCTCGATGTAGTTGGCAATCCGCTCTGCATCCACGTTGACAAGCACGGTGTTGCCGAAGCGTTCCCGCACAAACTGCTGGCTGCGGTCTACGTGGTATGGCGTCAGGGCGGCGTCGGTGCTGTCCGGGGAGATTTCTACGGTTTCGTCCTCAATGCCGGTGGCGTAACGGCCGTTCCCATCCAACCGGCACACGCCGCGCACGTAACCCACGTCGTGGCAAATAGCGGCGATCATAAAATGCAGCCAGTCATCCGGCGTCACGCCTCCTTCGGCCAGGTGCTTCCCCTTGAGAATGGCCTGCCCTACCAGCGAAACCATGATGGTGTGATGCACGTCGTGATACAGCGCGTCCGAATTGGCGATATTTTCCAGCGCCAGCCGCCCCGTCCATTCCAGGACGTTGGCGTACTGCGGTTCTGTAAGATTGTATGTTTGCTGGTAAGCGGTCTGCAATTCCCCGACAAGCGCCTCAATCAGCAAACTTTGGGCGTTGAACATTTTTACCTTTCCTGTAGGGCAATTTTGTAAATTGCCCGGACGATTTACAAAATCGTCCTACATTTTCTACGACTGTATGCCGGAAAACGGCCGTTGTCTGATCCCTAGTTTACAATATGGGTCAAGACGGGGATATTTTTAACGTAGAATTCATGGGGGAGTGAGAGGGTGAGGGGGTGAGGGGATACGCAATACGCAATACGCCTCACGCCTCAATGCAAAAACAACCGCAGCCCGCTAAAGATTAGCGTCATGCCATATTCGTCGGCGGCCTGGATGATGTCCGCGTCGCGGACGGAGCCGCCGGGTTCGATGATGTAGCGCACACCGCTGCGCTGCGCCCGGTCAATGTTGTCCCGGAAGGGGAAGAAGGCGTCAGAACTGAGGGCGACGTGGCGCATCTGCGCCAGCCATTCCGCCCGTTCCTGGGGCGTGAGGCGGGGCGGCACTGCCTCGAACAACGCTTCCCATGACGGCCGTTCCCGGTCGCCAATCTCATCCAGGACAAACAAATCAATGGCGTTGTTCTTCACCGCGCGGGGCACGTCCGGCTGGAAGCGGAAAGTGAGGACGCGGGGATGCTGGCGCAGCCACCAGTTGTCCGCCTTGTCCCCCGCCAGACGGGTGCAGTGAATGCGCGACTGCTGCCCCGCGCCCATGCCAATCACCTGCCCGTCCTTGGCGTAGCAAACGGTGTTGGATTGGGCGTACTTGGTGGCAATGGTAGCCACGATCAGGTCACGCCCGGCCATATCCGGCAAATGTTTACTGCGGGAGACGATATTTTCCAGAAGCGCGGCGTCAATCAGCGCGTCATTGCGCCGCTGCTCAAACGTCAGGCCAAACACCTGCCGCCGTTCCAGCAGCGGGGGCGTGTAGGCCGGGTCAATCTCAATGACGGGGTAATTCCCTTTCTTCTTCCTTTGCAGGATGGCTAACGCTTCCGGTTCGTAGCCGGGGGCAATCACCCCGTCCGACACTTCGCGGGCAATGAGGCGGGCGGTAGACACGTCTACTACGTCGCTCAAGGCAATCCAGTCGCCAAACGAGGACATGCGGTCTGCGCCGCGGGCGCGGGCATAGGCGGTCGCCAATGGGGACAATTCCAAATCGGCCACAAAGTACGCTTTTTCCAACTCCGGCGTCAGGGGTACGGCTACGGCCGCCCCCGCGGGGCTGACGTGCTTGAAGGAAGCGGCGGCGGGCAGCCCCAGCGCCGCCTTCAGTTCCTTAACCAGCGGCCAGCCGTGCAGCGCGTCCAGCAAATTGATCATCCCCGGTGAACCGTTGCGAACGCGCAGAGGCAGTTCCCCGGCCATGGTGAACAACTGCGCTGGTTGTTGGTGGGGATTGACGCCGTAGCGCAGGCTGATCTGGCTGCGGGTGTGGGGGAACTGTTGGCGCAGGTAGTTGGCGATGGCGTCGTCGTAGACGGCCGTATGCTGGAACGCCTGCAACGCCAGTTTTTGCCGGGTGGTCAGGTTGGTGTCCCCCTGCCCCCGAATTTCCGCCAGGATGGTATCGTAATCGTCGGGGTCGCACACCACCGTCACCCGGATGTAATTTTTGGCTGCCGCCCGCAGCAGCGTCACCCCGCCAATGTCAATCTGCTCCACCGCTTCCGCCAGGGTGACGTCCTCCTGGGCTACCGTTTGCTGAAAGGGGTACAGGTTGCACACCACCAGATCAATGTTGTGGTAGCCCTGCGCCGCCAAATCCGCCTGATCGCTGGCAATGTTGCGCGCCAAAATGCCGCCGTGAACGGCCGGATGGAGCGTCTTCACTCGCCCGCCCAACATTTCCGGCGCGCCGGTCAGGTCGGCCACTTCCTGCACGGGGAGTCCGGCTGCGGCAATGGCGCGGGCCGTACCGCCGCTGGCAATGAGGGCGTAGTCCAGTTCATGCAAAGCCTGGGCCAGCGCCGCCAGCCCGGTTTTATCGGATACAGAAAGGATGGCTTGTTTCATAAGGTTATCCTTTGGTAATCAGTGATTGTCCACAATTAACTTGTCGCTTTCAAACCTCATCTTTTCCAACGCCGCTAACGCATAAAACAACGCATTTTGCTGCATTCCGTTCTGGATACGGCCGTCCAGCAGCATTTCAATCACTTCCGGGATGGGGGTGAGCAAAATTTCCATCTGCTCGTTTTCATCCCAATTGGGTTCGGCCACTTTGCAGGCATTGCGGGCCAGAAAGTAGTAGGCATAATTGTCGTAGCGGGCCGGGTCGGGCGCGCCCTGGCCTACCAGAGTGACGTCGTCGCTGTGGTAGCCGGTTTCTTCCCGGAGTTCGCGGGATACGGCCGTCACCAGTGATTCATCCTCGCCATCCACAATACCGCCGGGAATCTCCAGAATGGTCTTTTGAATCCCTGGCCGGTACAGACGCACCAGAATAATCTGCTCATCCGGCGTCACTGCCACCACATTCACCCAATCCCGCGATTCGATGATGTAGTAGGGGTCTACGATACGGCCGTTAGGCATCTGAAACCTGTCTACCCGAAACGACAGCCACGGCTCCTCTACAATATAATTTGTCGTCAACAATTGCCAGTCAAAAGGATGCTTCAAAACAATCTCCTGCATAATACGTGAAAAAGTGCTACGTCTTCACACATCACGTTTTTACGTATCACGGCTCAATCTCTGTCTGGATGCGGGCTGGCGTGTAGGGAACGCGGTCAAACCAGGTAGGCCAGACGGTAATTTGGGGCGGTTCGCTCAGGGGGAGGCGTTGGTAGAGATAGGCCACGGCCGTATCCGGCATTTGCCCGGTAATCGCCTCAATCTGCTCGGAAGGATTCACCTCAGCCGCCGCTAACCCTTCGGCCGTCATGGAAAACGTGACCCGGCCCGCTTCGTCTACGGCCGTAACCTCCCCGCTCTCAAAACGAATGCTGTCCGGCGCCAGGGCAAAGTCAGGCGGCACCAGCCGGGTCAACGCTTCATACGCAATGCCCGACGCTTCTGTAGTGTTGACGGCCGTACCCGCCCATTCCGCCCGCATAAACAAGGATAACCTGTCCGCCTGCTCCCCCACGTCATGGGAATACGTCTCATCCAGGATATTGACAACGCGAAGGGAATTTGGCGTCAAAAGTTCCCGCTCCGTCACCTGCCCGGCCATCTCCGCCAAAGCCGCCGCCTTCAGGTATTGCAGCACCTGGGCGCGCAGCCGTTCCCGGTCTTCGGCCGTCACCGCTTTGGCCGGGCGCGTCCCGCCGCCTTCAATAGGTTCCAGATTGCGCACTTCCACCTGCGCCGCCAGTGATCCCTCTACCTGGTTGATGAGACCGGCTGCTACGTTCCCCTGCGGCCCCGGCTCCTCGGCAATGATTTCCACTTCCACTGTACTGTTGACCACACCGGGCAAGCTGGCTTCGTTCAGGGTGCGGTAGGCCAGTTGACGGCCGTCTGACGTGCTGACCCGCGTCCCGGCCGGAATGGTTACCGGTTGATCCAACAGATTGACAAAGACCACCATCCCGCGCGCCGGCGCTTCCGCCACTTCAATACTGCCAGTCGGTTCCACCTCCGCTTGCCACTCGCTCGTCATTGTCAGAATACGCGCCGGAACCAGATGCCGCTGGTAATCCACGTCCTCAATCACCGGATCGGCCAGAATGGACTGCTCAACGCGCAGGGGGAGGCTCTCCGGTTTCAGCGTCACCGTCGCCCCCGGCACGCTGTAGATAAAAGCGACGTACATCAAGGCAATGACCACAAAAAAGAGGAGGATAGCCCCGTAACGCAGCACCCACTGCCGCTGCGTTGTGGGTGGCGAGAGACGGCGATGCGCTTCCTCCTTGTCTGGCGCGCTCATCCGGGGCAGGCGGCGGAAATCGGCAAACCGGTCATCCCCGTTCGAGGGCAATCCCACCAGTTCCGAGCGTTTACGACCCCGCCACCAGCCACGCCGGTTTTTCCGCGCCAGGCCGATGGTGGGGAAAACAGGGAGGCCTACCGCCCGCGCCTGCCGGGAGATGTCCGCATCCGGCGTCACCAGCCCCACGTCTACCCGCATCTCATCCGCATAGCGGCGCAGGCGCACCAAATCCAGCCCTTCCCGCAAGACGCCGCCATCCTCCGGCAGGACAAAAATCACCTGCGCATCGTGCGCCCAGTCCAACCGGTCGCCAATAGATACGATGTCGTCTTCTGCCTGGAGGGGAATTATTTGCATAGAGTGATGCGCATTACTGTAATGCTTGCAACACGGCCGTCATATCATGGCGGAGCAGCGCGGAAACGTCCAGACGCAAACCGGGGAAGACGCGGCTGGCGATAATGCCGTTTTCGTCGGGGGCTAACGTTTTGTAGACCCCTTCGTCCAGCCAGAACCAATCGAGACGGCCGTCGTAAATCTGCCAAACCACGTACTCCTGCACCCCGTTGCGCCGGTACACCGTCTTCTTTTCATACAAATCGTAAGATGCGCTGCTGGCCGCAATTTCCACAATCAGTTCCGGCGGACCTTCCAGGTAATCGTCATCCGTAATGCGGGAACGGCCGCCTTTGCTCTCGTCCCAGCGCAAGAGCGCATCCGGCTGCACCTCATTGTCAGCATCCAGACGCACAGTGGCATTACTGCCAGCAGAAACGCCATCACGACCCGCGCAATAAACACCCAGCCAGCAAACAACCTGGGCGTGCGGCCGGCCGTGACTCAGAAAACGAACAGGAGGCAGTACATACACAACTCCCTCAACAAGTTCCGCTTTTTTTAGATGGGGGATGGCCGCATAGCGGCGTTCAAATTCATTGCGGCTGAGACGCTCACCCGGTTCCAACGGGGGAATTGCCGGTAGCTTAAAAGGAAATGTTACTGACGTTTTTTTGGTTTTCACGGCCGTATTCATAACTCATCCTGTTCCCCGTAGCCGCGGTATTCCTACCGCGTTTGCGCTTGCGCGGTAAGGATACCGCGGCTACATCCATCATCCATTTTACCACAACATCCAACGTCCCGGACACCCTTCACGCATCACGAATCACGCATCACGCCCCAAAGCCGCCTCCACCAAACCGGGCACAATGGCTAACGCTTGCGGCAGTTTGCCGGCATCTTTGCCGCCAGCCTGGGCCATGTCGGGACGGCCGCCACCGCCGCCGCCCACCACTTTGGCTGCCTCACGCACAATATCGCCCGCTTTAACACCACGCGGAATCAAATCTTTGGTCACAGCCGCAATCATCACCGGCTTACCGTTTTTCACTGTGGCCAGAACGACCGCGCCGGAAGGGGTATTATCCCGGAAGCGATCTGCCAGTTCCCGCAAACCCTCCACGTCCACGCCATCCACCTGAGCGGTCAGAACGCGCACCCCGGCCACTTCCTGGGATTGGGCCATGAGGGAATCGAATTGGGAAACGGCCAGTTTACTCTTGAGCTGATCTACCTCTTTTTGCAGGGCGCGCTGGTCTGCCAGCAAGCGCTCAATACGGCTTTCCAGTTGGGCGACGGGCACGTTTAGCTGCTGGGCCAGCCTGTCCAGAATATCCAGCCGCCCGGCGATAAGCTGCTGGGCGGCGCGACCAGTTACCGCCTCCACGCGGCGCACTCCGGCAGCCACCGCCCCCTCGCTGACAAAGCGGAACTGGCCGATGTCGTTCGTCTCACTGACGTGCAGGCCGCCGCACAACTCGAAGCTGTACGGCCGTTCCGGATCGCCAATCAGAATGGTGCGCACAATGTCGCCGTACTTTTCGCCAAACAGGGCCATCGCCCCGGCGGCAATCGCCTCCTTCTGCCCCATGAACTGCACGTGGACGGGGTAATTGGCCATAATCGCCCGGTTGATGTCTGCCTCAATTTGGGAAAGCGTCGCCCGGTCTACCGCCTGATCGTGGGAAAAATCAAAGCGCAGCCGGTCCGGGGCAACGAGCGATCCCTGTTGGGTGACGTGTGTCCCCAAATGGCGGCGCAGTTCCCGGTGCAGAATGTGGGTGGCGGTATGGTTGCGCCGGATGTCGCTGCGCCGCGCATCGTCCACTTCCAGCCGGACGTAATCGCCTACGGCCGTTTCCCCCGCCACTACCTCGCCTATATGCGTAATCAGCCCGTTCACCGGCTTCGCCACATTGTCTACGCGAAATTCAAAGCCGCTGTCCCGGTGAATAATGCGCCCCGTATCGCTCACCTCGCCGCCCGCTTCCACGTAGAAGGGGGTGGCGGCCGTAACAATTTCCACTTTTTCGCCCGCTTTAGCCTTGTCTGCCGCTTGCCCGTCCTTGACGATGCCCACAACTTCCGACCCCATCACCGGGCTGCCGTAGGGATCGTAATCCACGCCGTCTTCCAGTTGATCATTAGCCAGCAAGTCGTGGAGGAGACGGCCGTACACGTCCGCATCCACGTCATATTTGCCAAACGCGCCGGAACCGCTGGCCGCTGCGTGGGCCGCCTGCGCCGCCTTGAAGCCGGCCTCGTCCACCGTCATATCCCATTCCTGGATGATGTCGCGGGTGATTTCCAGGGGCAGGCCGTAGGTGGCGTACAGGCTGAAGGCCGTCTCGCCGGAGATTTCCCGCTCGCCCCGGTCTTGCAGTTCGCGCACAATTTCGTACAGGTGGATAACGGCCGTATCCAGCGTGCGAATAAACCGTTTCTCCTCCTGCGTAATGGTGTGCAGGATGTGATCCCGGCGCTGCACCAGTTCCGGGTACGCCTCCCCCATCTTGTCAATGGTTACCTGGGCAATCTCCGCCAGAAACGGCTCCGTCAGGCCAATGGCGCGGCCAAAACGGGCGGCGCGCCGGATAATCATGCGCAGGACGTAGCCCGCGCCACTGCTGCCAGGACGCACGCCGTCGCCAATGAGGAATGTGGCGGCACGGCCGTGATCCGCTATCACCCGGTAGCCCACATATTTCTCCGCTCGCTCCTCGTCCGTGTCGCCCAGCAATTCCTGCACCTTGTCCAGCGCCGGCAGGAACAGATCGGTCTCGTAATTACTCTCGGCGCGCTGCACAATGCGCACAATCCGCTCCAGCCCCAGCCCCGTATCCACTGACGGTTGGGGTAATGGCGTCAGGCTGCCACCCTTCTCCCGATTAAACTGCATGAAGACCAGGTTCCAGAACTCGATAAATTCCTCGTCATCCTCTGCGTTCAGGCGGGACGGATCGCAGCTTGCCAGGTCACCCACGTAGTAAAAAATTTCAGAATTGGGGCCGCAGGGACCAATCTCGCCCATCTCCCAGAAGTTGTCCTTCTTGCCAAAGCGCAAAATCTTTTCCGGCGGCAGGTACTTTTGCCACAGGGCAAACGATTCCTCGTCTTCCTCGTAAATAGTGGCCCATAACCGCTCCGGATCGAAGCCCATCACGCCGGTGACAAAGCCCCAGGCGTAATCTATCGCCCCTTCCTTAAAGTAGTCGCCAAAGGAGAAGTTGCCCAGCATCTCGAAGAAGGTGTGGTGGCGGGGGGACGGGCCGACGTTTTCCAGGTCGTTGTGTTTGCCCTGCACGCGCATCACTTTTTGGGAGGAGGCGGCGCGGGAGTACGGCCGTTTCTCTTTCCCTAAAAAGACATCGGCAAACTGGTTCATCCCGGCATTGGTAAACAGCAAGGTGGGGTTGTCAACCTGCGGCAAAGGTGAACTGGGCACAACCTCATGCCCCATTTCCGCAAAATAATCCAGAAACGCTTCCCGTATTTCATTACTGGTCGTTGGTCTCATTATCACTCCATTTTTAGGTGACAGGCACTTCTCAACTGCCTGTCACCTTGATCCTGAAATTGTACCCCAGCAACAAAAAACCGCCAGACTGGGTACTCAATCTGGCGGCTAAATGCTGTGTTTATGCTGGAAACAGTCAGACAAGCCCACACGCCAGACGATTTGTCCGGGCGGCGGCTGCGGCTTGAATAACCAAATGTGTCTTCATGCCGAAGATCGTAGCAAAAGAAGCCAGGGAAGTCAACTTTGGTTTGCCCATTTGCCCCCATTGTCGTAGGGGCGGGACAGGCGGGAAAACACCTTTACCATTCACCAGCACCTTCTCTCCCGCCTGTCTCGCCCCACACACGGCCGCCACCGGGCGAGACGGCGCGGAACAACATCGTTTTGTTTCCGCCAAGACCGCACCGCGCCGTCCCGCCCCTACGGATGGTATGTCATTTTGGCGAGGAGAATACCCAGGTTATCCCGATCTTCGGCCCAACGTGCCGGATTGTTGATAATATATTGTTGCGTGGCCTGCAATTCTCGTTCATTGCGAATGATACGTTCATAATAACCGCGCTGCCACACCTTTGCCCCTTTGCTGTGTCGTAATTTGTTGATACGGGTAGTTACGGCCGTTTTATACCGCCCCACAACCACACCCAATGATCCTGCCAACGCATTCTCAAAATTTCCGCGGGTGCGAGTCATATCCGCCTGCTCCGGATAACCAGTAAACGCCAAAATAGCATGGGCATGGTTAGGCATCACCACCGATTCGTCTACCAGCACATGCCGGGCATGTTTTTGTTGGGGAATGCGGCCTAAAGCATAAATCGCAATGTCTCGGAAATCCAGGTTATCAAACAGGTTTTGTCGTTCATGGGTACAAATTGTCACAAAATACAGGCCGGGCGACCGGTAATCCCACCCGCGCAGTCGAATGGAATGCCGATGTTTATTCGGATCATATTTATTCATTCGATTATCCACCATACACAATTCACAGTAGGGGCGGGACAGGCGGGAAAACACCTTTACCATTCACCAACACCTTCTCTCCCGCCTGTCTCGCCCCACACACGGCCGCCACCGGGCGAGACGGCGCGGAACAACATCGTTTTGTTTGCCCAAGACCGCACCGCGCCGTCCCGCCCCTACGATCATCATCCGTGGTTGGGGCGGGATGCTCAGCAGATTAGTTAATATGGCCTTTCTGCCCGCAGTAGCAACCTGGGAACTGCATTCCCAGGCTGCTGGAAAATGTGTTCCCGCAGCCCCCAGGTATTCCCATAACGCACATGATTAATCCAACCCTGAACGCTGGCGTCTAACTCGGCAAAAGAGATGTCGCCCCGGCGGTACAGAGTTATATTGTGTACCAATCGCCGCTGAAACTGCACGATATTGCGCCGTTTTAGCTTACGGTATGTGGGATAGACAATAAAACCCAACCAGGGAATGCCACTATTGACCGGCATGACCTGGGCGCTGCTTTCATGAATGGTGAGGCGCAGGCCGGCCAGGAAAGTGATGATTTGTTCCCGCCACTGCCAGAGCTGCTGTTTATTAGAAGAAAACAGGGCGAAATCGTCCACATAGCGCAGGAAAGCCGGGCAGCTTAACTGCCGCGTCACAAACCAGTCCAGCGGATTCAGATAACAGTTGCTCCAAAACTGGCTGGTCAGGTTGCCGATGGGCAGACCCCGTGGCCGGTTAATGGCAAATAGATCGTCGCCCGGAAAATATACCATGTGGTACTCGTCAGCCAACACACCGGCGCCGCTTTGCAAAATGGCGTCTACTAACCCGCGTACCTGTTCATCTCGGATGACACGGAACAGTTCCTGCATAAGGAGAGCGTGATCCAAAGAAGGGAAATGCTGCACAATATCCAGGCGCAGCACATAGCGGTAATGGCGGGCAAATGCTTGTAATTGATCAATTGCCCGGTGTGTGCCCTTTCCTGCCCGGTTGGCGTAACTGTGGGGGTGAAAACGTGTTTCAAAGAGCGGTTCGATGACGTGGCACAAGGCATGATGAACGACCCTGTCCCGGAAGGGGGCGGCGCTGATCAGGCGGCGTTTCGGTTCACGGATGACGAAGTGACAGTACGCGCCGGGTTTATAGCGGCCCTGACGCAGTTCATCTTGTAAAATGAGAAGGTTGTCTGCCAGCTTGTATTCAAAGGCGGCGGCAGCCTGACGCCCTCGTTTGCCGCGGGCTGCTTTGTAATACGCTTTTAGCAAATTTTCCCAGTTTGTGATATGAGGAAACAGGATGTCATCAGAAATGATCATTTTTACGCGCACATTTGATTTGTTGGATTGGCTTTTACCCAAATCAGAAGGTTTTCCTAAGCTGTATCGCAGCACAGTTACCCAAAGATTGATGGCAGCAACGCTGGATTTTCAGGAAGCGATTCTGGAGGCGCAAGTGTACGAGGACAAGGTACGGCTGCGCCATTTGAAAAGGGCAGACGCCTGCCTGGACAAGGTGCGGCTGTATTTGCGCCTGGCGTTCCAGTGGCGCTGGTTGTCTGTAGGACAGTTTGAACACGTCAGCCGCATGGTGGCCGAGATTGGCCGCTTATTGGGCGGCTGGATTAAGCAAACGGCTCATCTGTAGAGTAAATTGACAGAAGCGCCAGGCACGGGGCTAAATGGAGCGGGCGCGGCGGGAGCGAATCCAGGCCGCGCCCGGGTTTGAATATGCGCCTGACGCCGGCGGCGCTCCATACCGCCGCAGCTACGTACAGACGGGACCAACCTGCGCCATCTCAACTCTTCCCGCGCCGCATCCCGCAAGCCGTAACCGGCGGGCATAAACTGGAAGCAGTCTGCCTATGGTGGGGCAGCCGCCCGGTTCCAATCCAGCACACGACCTGACGAGAGGCCGGAGAGTTCGGAAACCCCAGGAAAAAGGAAACGCATTGAGGTGTGGAACGGCACGCCGACACACCCGGACACCGACATTGTTGTTACGGTTGTCTGGATTGTTGTTGTTGCGATAAGCGGCGCGGGCGTAGTGCTGATTGTTGTTCCACGAGCCGCCGCGCAAGACGCGCCTGTTGCCAGGTTGCCCCAGGTACTATGATGCGTACCTGAGTCAAGTTTAACTGAAAATCAGGAGAGTACAAAATTTGAAAATTTGCAGCGACCGCGCTAACGCGCGGGGGCGGGACTACGCTACCGCTACGCCCGCCAACCAGAGATCAGAGGGCGTTGAGATGGGGAACGGCACGCCGACACACCCGGACACCGACATTGCCGTAACGGTTGCCTGGATTGCCGTGGAAGCGATAAGCGGCGCGGGCGTAGTGCTGATCGTCGTCCCACGAGCCGCCGCGCAAGACGCGCCTGGAATCGGGGTCTGATGGGTCTTCACGGCCGTCGTCCACAGCGTAAGGATAGGGTTTATAAATGGTAGACGTCCATTCCCACACGTTACCGCTCATATCTGCCACCTTTTCCGGGGTACGGCCGTCGGGGAAAACACCTATCGGGGTGGTATGGCGGATGTGGGTTTCAAAGGTGTTACAGCGGGCGGCGTCATACTTTTTACCCCACGAGTAGGTGCGGCCCGCTTTGCCCCGCGCCGTTGCTTCCCATTCCGCTTCCGTGGGCAGATCGTATGTTTCCCCCGTTTGCCCTGAAAGCCAGGCGCAATAGGCCCGCGCTTCATGCCAGGTAATGCCCACCACCGGCTGCAAGGGTTGGTTGAAACGGCCGTCATCCCAATATTCCGGCTGTGTATGAACTTTGCCGGTGGGATACCATTTTTCAACCTGTTTTTCCATCTCTTCCGCAGAAAAATGTTTGATTTGCAAGAATCCTTCAACTTGTTCCGGCGTCATATTGGACAAATTTTGTATGGCTTCATCAGTCATGTCTTTCAACTGCGCATGTACATCGCGCCAATATGCTTTTTGCCCTTCATTGCTGCCTGCGCCGCGCCGCCAGGCGCGGGCTGCTTCCGTCTGCCACCAACGCTCCTCTTCGTAGCCGCCGGCCGCCATAAATAGAGCGTACTCGGCGTTGGTCAGGGGGTACACGGCCATCTCCAAAGCGGCAATTTCTACAGTATGCGCCGGTTTTTCATCCTCGTACTGGCCGTCATCGTCACCTATAGGGTAGGTTCCGGCCAGGATGGGGGTCAGCGGCGGCCGCAGGTACGGGCCGTACGGCCCCTCCCGCCGCTCAAAATCGGGGTGGCCCAGCGGCCCCAATGCTTCACCGGCGGCAATGCGGGCGCGCAGGTCGGCCTGGGGGTCAGCCATACGGGCGGCCAGTTCAGCCCGCAGGCGCGCCTCCAGCGCCGGGGAGACAGCCACTTCCGGCAGGGCGGCACAGCGGCCCGCCAAAGGCAAGTTGGTCTGGGCCAGGTTGGTAACAAATTGTTCCTGATCCCTGTTCATTGCCGCCGCCAGCAGAGCGCTTTCTTCCCAACCGCCGGCCGGCAGCGGCGGCAGAGGGTCACTCACTTCCAGCCGGGCCAGTTCTTCGGCCAGCGAGGGAGTGACTTCAGCGCTGCGCCAGGCCACGGTCAGCCGATCCGGTTCCGGCTGCCGGGCCAGAATGCGGCCGGCAAAATATTCCTGAATCAACTGGTGGAAATAGGTGATTTCCTTCTTGGGCGGGTCTTTGTCCAGGATGTTCAATTGACAACCGGCCGCAAGTATGTCTGGAGCCATTTCCGGCGGCTGCAGGTAAGCCAATGCTTTTTGTTCTGGCAGGCGCACCTGGCCGCTTTCTTCGCTTTTCCGGCCGGCCTGCATCTGGTAGGCCAGATGTTCCAGTTGAGGCAGCAGGGGGCCGCTGTCAGGCAGGTCACAAGGATCATCCTCGTCCCACCAGTTTTGAATAATCTGATCGCGGTCGTTTTGGGTTAGCAGGAGGCCGGCGGTGAAAAGCTGCTGGCGGTGTTCCACCAGTTCCCGCTGCAAGGCGCGGCGGACAAAACCGGTGAGCAGGTCTGCCTGCCCGGCCGGGAGACGGCCGTTATTAGCAGTAACGTGCCCCACCAGCAGACGCAGGAAAAAAGGGGTGCTGAACAATTCTACCTGGCGTGGGTCGCGGCGCAGTTCTTCCCAGACGGCCGTACCTTGCTCCGGCAAATAACGGCTGAGGAATTGGGCTATCTGTTCTTCAGTGAGGGGTTCCACCCGCACCTGGCGCACCGGGGCGGCCGTACCGCTGAGGCTGGCGCTGTAATCCAGGCTGCGGCAGCTAAAGATCAGGGTATTACCGTAGCGCCGGGTGCGCTGCCAAAACGTCTGCCACCGGCCAATGCGCTGCCGGTAATCTTCCTTGTCCCGGTGGGGCATTTCATTTAACCCGTCCAGGAGAAGGAGCATCCGGCCGGACTGGTAAAGCGTGCGAAAATCGAGTAGATCAGGATATTGGATATGCCATTCTTCCGCCAGCCAATCGTAAGGATCGAGGAGCGGCTGGCCGGGGCCGGGGCTGCGGTAACTGTTGAGGGGAACAAAAAATGAAACCTGGTCGTTGGGGGTCTCCAGTTCGGCCCAGGCGTGTTCCCATTGGCGGCGGCGCAGCAGGGTGGTTTTGCCGCTGCCCGGTTTGCCCAAAAGGACGATAGCCCGCTCGTCAATATCGTCCAGAAGGGCAGCCAGACTGTCGTATTTATCCTTCTTCTTACTATCGGGCACAAAACGTATGCCCTGCGTTTCCTCCCCTTGATCTAGTAATAAAGTGAGGCGGATAAACTGTTCGTCTATCTGGTAAACATCTTCCTGTTCCGAGGCAATTTCCAGGTGATACAGTTCAAAAGGGCCAGCATTGGCAGCAGCCGTTGTTTGATCAAGGACGCTGTTAATCAAACTGCACAATCCCTCTATTTGGGCTGCCTCTAATTGGTCTGCCAGCAATTGGTACACAACCGACTGAATATGTTCCGGGGGCAGGCGATAGAGAAGTTGTTTAGTAAAAGTGCGCGGATTACTACGCCAGTTGAGGCGGTTACGGCCGGGCCAACTGCTGAGGATGGGATTGAGCCGGGGTTTGCGCTCTTCCGGGCGGGTAAAGCAAGGTACACACAGGTCTACCAGTTCATTGTACAGTTGGGGCGGTAAGGCGGGCATAGTTACCTTTATATGGTGTTCGCTATGCTGTCGAACGCGGCGACAGGCTGAATGATAATTACATTATGACGTAGAAAATCTGAAATTGCAACAGCTTAAAAGTCCGAGGGTGGCCGGATTTTTTGTTGATGCTGTCTTTTTGCCCGCAGTTAACGGTCTTGGTCATTTAGAAGCTTGATACCCCGTGCCTGGCGCTACTGTAAGCCAATCTTCCTCCCGGCAAGACCCACTCCAGCAACCGGCCACGGTCTAATGCAGGAGATTGCAGACAGGCATAACGGCCGTATCCTTTCGCTCTTCGGGGATACGGCCTTTTTTGCGCCGCTTTACTTGACTTTGCCCTTTTTGACCTTGTATCCAGCTTTGTTCCAGGCCCGCATCCCACCTTTCATGTTTACGGCCGTATACCCCGCCGCCAACAGTTGTTTAGTGGCCCCTTTACTGCGGTTCCCGGAGCGACAAATACAGATGATTTCCCGGTTCTTGGGCAGTTTCCGGATACGGCCGTCCAGTTCATGCAGCGGTATCAAATCAGCCCCCGGAATATGCCCTTCCCGGTACTCCGACACAGTGCGCACATCCAGCAGCACCGGCTTCGGTTTTTCCTTCATCTTCTCTTGCGCTTCCATCACAGAAATAGTGGGGACACTGGCAAATAATTTCTTAAAAAAACTCATATCAAGTTACAGGAGTTTCCTTCTGGCTAAACACTTCCTCAGCCTTTTCCCCGGCCATCATCAAACCCAACTGCTCCACCGTCACCTGGTCACTGTCCACAATGCCCATAATTTCCCCGCCAAACAGCACCATAATGCGGTCAGACATGGCCATCACCTCATCCAGGTCTTCCGAAATGAGCAGCGTAGCCAGCCCTTCGGAGCGCTGCTTGAGCAGTTGGGCGTGGATGTACTCCGTCGCCCCAATATCTACGCCGCGCGTCGGCTGGGCGGCGATGAGAAAGCGGGGCTGGCGGTCCAGCTCGCGGGCCAGGATCAGCTTCTGGATATTGCCGCCGGACAGATTTTTGACGGCCGTTTCCTTTCCCGGCGTCTTGATGTCAAATTCCCGAATCATCTCGTCCGCGTGCCGGTCAATCTCCTTGAAATTCAGGAAAATACCCTTGCTGTACGGCGGGAACTGATGGTCTTGCAGCACCAGATTTTCCGCCACGTTAAAGTTTTTAATGACGCCGTCGTGCATTCGCTCTTCCGGGATGTAGGAAAGGCCGATCTTGAACATCTCCGAGGGGGACAGGTTGGTCACGTCACGGCCGTCCATCTCAATTCGCCCCTCGCTGACCGGTTGCAAACCGGCAATCGCTTCGGCTAACGGCCGTTGCCCGTTCCCGGAGACGCCGGCCACGCCCAAAATCTCGCCGCTGCGCACGGCAAAGCTGATATTTCGCAAAACCGGCTGCCCCCGGTCATTGACCGCGCTCACATTTTCCAGCTTCAACCGCACCTCGCCCGGCGCCACCGGCGGCCGTTGCCGTTCCAGCGACACTTCCCGGCCCACCATCATGTTAGCCAGTTCATTTTTGGTCACGTCCGCCGTCAACACGTCACCGACGACACGGCCGTCACGCAGCACCGTCACCCGGTCCGTCAGGGCAAAAATTTCATCCAGCTTGTGTGAGATAAAGATAAGAGCGTGTCCTTCCACGGCCATGTTGCGAAAAATCTTGAAAATTTCGTCTACTTCCTGGGGTGTGAGTACGGCCGTAGGCTCATCCAGAATCAACAATGCCGCCCCCCGGTACAACGCCTTGATAATCTCCACCCGCTGCCGCTCCCCCACAGACAGGCGATTGATAATAATGTCCGGGTCCACGTACAAGCCATACTTGTCTGCCAATTCCCGAATCCGGGCTGTCACCACCGCCAAGTCCAGCACCGGCCCCTTGTCTGATTTCAAGCCCAGAGCCACATTTTGGGCCACACTCAAGTTATCCACCAACATAAAATGCTGGTGAATCATGCCAATCCCCTGTTCAATGGCGTCCGTAGGCGAATGAATGTCTGCCACCTTACCATTAAGCAAAATCTCCCCCTCCTCCGGCTGGTACAGGCCATACAGTACCTTCATCAGCGTACTTTTACCCGCGCCATTCTCCCCCAGCAGCGCGTGAATCTCGCCCGCATTCACGTCAAAATCAACGTGATCATTAGCCAGAACACCGGGAAAACGCTTCACAATATCACGCATCTGCATAGACTCGATGCGCGGCAGGCCAGAGGGGAGGAGGTTATTTTTGTCCATAGTCATTGGCAACTGGGTAATTGGGTAACTGAGTCATTACCCAGTTACCCAATTACTTAATCACTTACTCACCCAACAAACTCGTCACATCAATATCGCCGCTGATAATGGCTGCTTCCGCTTCCTGCGCCGCCTCAACAGCATCAGCCGGAGCAATATCCCGATAATCCATCACCAGGCCGCCATTTTCCAGCGTCAGGGCATACGCCGTACCGCCCAACTCACCGGCCTGATGTTTCACAATCATATCAATCAGCGGTGCAGTCCAATCGTACAACTGCGAAGCCACCACAATATCCGGGGCCAATTCGCTCTGGTCAGACTGCGTGCCAATCCAGGGAACGCCGGCCTCTTTGGCTACACCAATCGCACCGACCACCTGCTGCGCCGAACCGGTCAACACGTCCGCGCCCGCTTGAATGTGGGTATTGGCTGCTTCGGCGGCCAAGGCTGTATCGCCAAAGGAGCCGGTATAAGAGACATTCACAGTTATGTCCGGATTAGCTGCTTCGGCTCCGGCCACAAAGCCATCAATGTACAATTTGGCGTCTCCGGCCTCCACCGGACCAACCACGCCAATCACGCCGGACTCGGACATATTGGCTGCCAATACGCCGCCTACGTAGCCGCCCTCTTCGGCGCGGGCTTCATAAGCAAAGATGTTGTCCAGCCCTTCACCTTCACCCGTATCAGTCGCCGTGCCCCAGGCAAAGCTGGTTTCCGGGAAATCGGGGGCAATCTCAAAGAGAGACGTGCCATACTGCGTGCCGTGAGCAATGACCAGGTTATAGCCATCCGCCGCATAATCGCGGATAGCAGCTGCAGCGTCCGTCACGTTGAACATATTTTCTGTGTAGGCGATCTCCACCACGTCTTCGCCGCCAGCCTGTTCCTGAATGCTGACCAGGGCATCGTAGATAGCCTGGCTCCAGGCCAGGTCGGTGATGGTGCTGGGCATGACGATAGCAATGCGGATTGGTTCAATATCCAGCATCTCCCCCTCACCGCCTTCTGCCATTTCTTCACCGGACATAGCGGCAATCACGTCTACGCTGCCCGCTATAATGCCGGCTTCCGCTTCCTGCGCCGCGGCTACGGCGTCCGCCGGGGCATTGTCCCGATAGTCCATTACCAGACCGCCATTATCCAGCGTCAGAGCGTAAGCTGTGCCGCCCAACTCGCCAGCCTGATGTTTTTCGATAATGTCCAGCAAAATGCCATCCCATCTATAAAGCTGAGAAGCCACGACAATATCCGGCGCCAGTGAGCTTTGGTCGGACTGGGTGCCAATCCAGGGGATACCCTGCTCTTTAGCTACGC
This sequence comes from Ardenticatenaceae bacterium, assembly GCA_027054335.1. Lineage (GTDB taxonomy): Bacteria > Chloroflexota > Anaerolineae > Promineifilales > Promineifilaceae > JAJRTP01. Next base: position 22,580 of record JALUPA010000539.1, on the reverse strand, counting down.
CAATCGCCCCCACTACTTGCTGGGCAGAACCGGTCAACACGTCCGCACCGGCCTGAATGTGGGTATTGGCTGCTTCCGCCGCCAACGCCGTATCGCCAAAGGAACCGGTGTAGGAGACATTGACTGTTATGTCCGGATTAGCTGCTTCGGCTCCGGCCACAAAGCCATCAATGTACAATTTGGCGTCTCCGGCCTCCACCGGACCAACTACACCAATCACGCCGGATTCGGACATATTGGCTGCCAATACACCGCCGACGTAGCCGCCCTGTTCGGCGCGGGCTTCATAGGCAAAGATGTTGTCTAAACCGGCGTCTTTACCCGTATCGGTGGCCGTGCCCCAGGCAAAGCTGGTTTCGGGGAAATCGGGGGCAATCTCAAAAAGAGACGTACCATACTGTGTGCCGTGGGCAATGACGATGTCGTAGCCGTCAGCCGCATAATCGCGAATAGCCGCAGCCGCATCGGTCACGTTGAACATATTTTCCGTGTAGGCGATCTCCACCACGTCTTCGCCGCCAGCATCTGCCTGAATGCGGGCCAGCGCATCGTAGATGGCCTGGCTCCAGGCCAGGTCGGTGATGGTGCTGGGCATGACAATAGCGATACGGATCGGCTCGATACCGGACGCATCTCCTTCGGCCGGAACGCTTTCCGCCGGAGCTTCTGTGGGTTCGGGTTTGGGTTCAGCCGGCGCTTCTGTTGGTTCTGCTGTAGGCGGCGCTGCGGTCGGTTCGGCCGGCTCCGGCGTACTGCCGGAACCACCACAAGCAGCTAACAATAATCCCAGCACAACAAGTAAGACGATTAACCAATTACGTTTTTTCATGTTTCTCCTCCAAAGAGTGATATTAGGTAATTGGGTAATTGGGTAATTGGGTAATTACTCAGTTACCCAATTACTTAATTACTCAATTACCTGTTCCAACTAATTTTCACCACGGGTAAACGGCCGTGTTAAAGCAGCCGGTTGCGCCGCGCGACGAATGGGCAGGGCCAGAGCCAAAATAGTCAGCAAATAAGGCAGCATTACTGCCACGTCCGACGGAATATTGAGACCCAACACCTGCGCCCACAATTGCAAAGCATTGACTGTACTGAACAACAAAGCTCCGACTAAAACACCCCACGGCGACCAGCCGCCGAAATAAACAAGGGCAACGGCAATAAAACCAAGTCCGTTGGTCATATTTTCCTGAAAAATATTGAGTAAAGAAATAGAGAGAGACGCCCCGGCAATACCGGCCATCAGCCCGCCAAAGGTGACAGTCATGTAGCGAGTGCGGTCTACACTGACGCCCAAAGAATCGGCTGCTTCCGGGTTTTGCCCGACAGCCTTAATTTTCAGGCCGATGGTCGTGCGACCTAACACCCAGGCGGATATGGGAACCAGCGCGTAAGCAAGATAAGTCATCAGGCTGTAACTGAACACAAGGTCACCGACAATAGGAAGCTGGCTGAGGCAGAAGGAAGAATCAATGCCTACAGAAGAAAGGCAAAAGTTAAGCGGCGCAAAGCCGCTGACGCCTTCTACCGTACCCAGCATAGTTTTGAAAAGAAGGCTGGAGGCGCCCAGGCCAAAAAGGTAAAGGCCGATACCGCTGATACCTTGCTCGGCCTTGAGCGTTACGCTGATAAAAGCCATGAGCAGCCCCATCAACGTACCGACAACCATTGCCGCCAAAAATCCCAACCAAGGATTGCCGGTCTGAAAGGTGGCAAAGAAACCGAAAAATGCTCCCAGCAGCATGATACCTTCCACACCCAAGTTCAACACGCCGGAACGCTGGCCGAACATTTCGCCCAGGGAAGCGTACAAATAGGGCGTGGCCAGACGGATACCGGAGTGAAGGATTCCCAGAATAATCGCCAGAATAGTCAGATTTTCGTTCATGCAGCCGCCTCCGCAGGAGGTGTTGTAGGCGCTGGTGGGTCGGAATCGGCCTTGCTGTCAGGTTCCTCCACGGAAACCCGCCGGGTAGCCCGTCGTTTTACCCAGATGTCGGCGCTGACGACAAAGAGGACAACAAGGCCCAGGATGACGGTAATGAGGACCTGGGGAATCTGCATAGCCCGTTGCATTTTGTCGCCGCCTACCAGTAAGCCACCAAAGAGGATAGCGGAGGGGATGATGCCCAGGGGGTTGAGGAAGCCAAACAAGGCCACCACGATACCGGAGAAACCGTAACCGGCAGATACGGCCGTAGGTTCAAACATCCGGTGGTGCAGCCCCAAAATTTCCACGGCTCCGGCCAATCCGGCAAAAACACCACCCAACGTAATAGAGAGGACGATGTACCGCTTCACGTTAATACCGGCATAACGGGAAGCAGCCCGATTCTGTCCCACAGCACGTATACGAAAGCCGATGGTGGTGCGCCAAAGCAAAATGTAGACAAGGATAGCCAAAACAACGGCAATGATCAGACCAGAATGCAGCCGCGTCGGTTCCACAAAGAGACCGTACAATTCGGCCGTAAAGCCAGTCAAACCTAACTCTTCGGCTGTTTTCGTGAACCCCAGGGCTTTAGCCATATCGGTAAAACGGGGCAGGTCAGCGGTACGGGCCAGGCGGGCTGATTGAGGGATATTGGTACCGGCTGCCACTTCCGCCGGGTCAATCATCGGGCCGCGTAGGAGGAAAAAGGCAATCTGAATGGCAATTTGATTCATCATAATGGTGCTGAGAATCTCGTTGACGTCCAGATACGCTTTAAGCAAGCCGGGCACAGCGGCCCACAAGCCCCCCATAAAAGCCCCGCCTAACATACCGATGATGATGACCAGCCAGCCAGGTAAAGTATCGCCTAATTGTAAGCCTAGCCACGTAGTAAGGAGCGCCCCCATAATAAGCTGCCCTTCCGCGCCAATATTGATGACACCGCCGCGAAAGGCAATAGCGACACCCAAAGCTACCAACAAGAGGGGAATGGCTTTAACCAGAGTATCGGCCATGCCATTTTTGTTGGTAAAAGCACCGCTGAACATGGCCGAGTAGGCTTCAAGGGGGTTGGCATCCTGGAGGAGCAAAATAACAGCCCCTACCGCCAAAGCCATGAGCACAGCCAAAATGGGGATAAATAGATCGATCAGTTTATAAATATCAAACTTTTTTTGCACCTGCTTTCTCTTCTCTCCGAGGTTTTTATTGATCAAATGGGTAAACAGGTTTTTTCGATAATTCAGAGGATTATACGCATAAGGTAAAATATGGCAACGATTTTATGCAAAACGTGACATTCGTCAGTATAATGGGGTCGTCCTTATTTAGCCACCCTGGATTCGTGGGTTTGTCCGGGCAAGCGTGCCGGGCGAGGTGTGAAACAGTTCCCCAGATTTCACATCTGCTTGCCCTCCATTGTAGCCCGATTTTGTAAATCGGACAGTGATTTACAAAATCGCTCTACACTTTTTAGGAGTCCATTATGAAATTTTTCTTAAACGGTCAGGAATTAATATTTACCGGCGATCCCGATTTGCCCTTGTTGACGTATTTGCGCGAGGAAATAGGGATCGTGTCGCCTAAGAACGGCTGCGCGCCCCAGGCGGCTTGCGGCGCGTGTGTGGTAGATTTGAACGGCAAAGCGGTACTGTCCTGCGTGACGCCGATGAAGAAGGCGGCCAACGGCACAGTGACGACGACAGAAGGGCTGGGTGAGTACCGGCAAAAGGTATTTGCCAACGCCTTTGTGGAAAAGGGCGGCGTGCAGTGTGGTTTTTGCATCCCCGGCATTGTGATGCAGTCCAATGCCCTCATCAACAAAAACCCGGAACCGACACGGGCAGACGTAGCCAAAGCGCTGACGCCGAATTTGTGCCGCTGCACGGGGTATAAGAAGATTGTGGATTCGGTGTTGTACGCGGCTGAGGCTATTCGCAAGGAAGAAGAGATACCGGAACCGCAGGGTGACGGCCGTATCGGCAGCCGCCAACCCAAATATCACGCCCAGAAACTGGTGCTGGGGCAGCACAGATTCGTAGACGACATTCGCCTGGACGGGATGGTGTACGGTGCGCTGCGCTTCAGCGACCATCCCCGCGCCACAGTTTTGCGAATTGATACCGGTGCGGCAGCCGCTTTGCCCGGTGTGATTCGCATTTTTACAGCCCAAGACGTCCCCGGTGACCGCGTTATCGGCCTCATCCGGCAAGATTGGCCGCTTCTGGTGTCCGAAGGGGAAACCACCCGCTACGTGGGGGACGTACTGGCCCTGGTAGTAGCCGAAACGGAAGAGGTTGCCCGGCAAGCCGTCACCCTCGTCCAGGTGGAATATGACGTGCTGGAACCGGTGACGGACATGCACACGGCCATGCAGCCAAACGCACCGGCCGTCCACGAAGGGGGCAACATCCTCTCCAAAACCATCACCAGCCGGGGAGATGTGGCCGAGGCGCGGGCCAAATCGGCCTACATTGCCCAGAGAGAATTTGAAACACAGCGCATTGAACACGGCTACATGGAACCGGAAGCGTGCGTCGCTTATCCGGCCGAGGGCGGCGTGGCAATTCTCTCGCAAGGGCAGGGCGTTTATGAAGACCGGGCGCAGATTGCTAAATTGCTGGGATTGCCTAAAGAGCAGGTGCGTGTCATTCTGGTTCCCAATGGGGGCGGCTTTGGCGGCAAGGAAGATTTGACGGTGCAAGGACATGCGGCGCTGGCAGCTTATTTGCTGGGAACACCCGTCAAAGTGCGCCTGACACGGGATGAATCCATTATGATGCACCCCAAACGGCACCCCATCTGGATGAATTATGAAGTTGGCTGTGACGCGGCCGGCAAGTTGACGTTTGTGAAGGTGCAATTTGTGGGGGATACGGGGGCCTATGCTTCGGTGGGCATGAAGGTGCTGGAACGGGCTGCCGGGCACGCCACGGGGGCGTACTCTGTGCCGGTGACAGACGTGGAGGCTACGGCCGTATACACCAACAACATCCCCTGCGGCGCAATGCGCGGTTTTGGCGTCAACCAGGCCATCTTCGGCCTGGAAAGCCTGATTGACGAATTGTGCGAACAGGGCAGCTTTGACCGCTGGCGATTCCGCTACGCCAACGCCTTGCAGGACGGTGACATGACTGCCACCGGGCAAGTTATTGAAGCCGGGGCCGGAGCGCGGGAAACCCTGCTCGCCGTTAAAGACCAATTCTACGCCGCCAAATACGCCGGGCTGGCCTGCGGCCTGAAAAATACAGGCATTGGCAACGGAATGCCAGACGCTGCCCAAGTGCGCATCACCATTGCCGCGCCGGATCGGGTCATCATTGATCACGGCTGGACGGAAATGGGGCAAGGTGTGCATACGATGGCCTTGCAAACGTTGTGTAATGAAACGGGAATTGACCCCTCTATCGTGGAAGTGCGGGTAGACACGGTGTCGGAGCAGGAAGCAGGGATGACGACGGCGTCGCGGGCCACCTCGCTGGTAGGCAACGCCACTATTGACGCCTGCCGGGAGCTGAAAGCCAATCTGGAAACGGCTGACCTGGCCGATCTGGTGGGTAACGTGTATGAGGGGGAATGGGTGGTGGACTGGACGACAAAACCGGGGGCGATGGTGGAAAAGGTGTACACTCATTACTCCTACAGCTACGCCACGCAGCTGGTGACGCTGGATGAGAATGGGCAGATTGAAAAGATTACGGCCGCGCATGACGCGGGTAAAATTTTTAATCCGACGTTGTTTGAGGGGCAGTTGGAAGGCTCGCTGCACATGGGGCTGGGGTACGCGATTAGCGAGAATATGCCGATGAAAGACGGCCGTCCCGTGACCACCCGCCTGCGTAAAATGGGCATTCTCCGCGCCAAAGAGATGCCGGAAATGGAAATCATCGGCGTGGAAGTGCCGGACCCGTATGGGCCGTATGGGGCCAAAGGGGTCGGCGAAATCGGCCTGGTTCCCACGGCCGGGGCCGTAGCTAACGCCCTCTACCAGTTTGACGGTATCCGCCGTACCAAACTGCCGATGCAGCTACCCAAAAAGAAGCGGGTGGTGAAACGGAAAAATGGAAATAGCTAATCGTTGACACGCGCATTAATATATTGTACAGTAAACCTGTACAATATATTTCAGATGGAGTTGTTATGCCAATTCAAGTTACTTATACACAAGCGCGGGAAAACTTTGCCAAATTTTGGGATGACGTTACGTTGAATCGGGAGACAATCATTATCACCCGGCGCGGGGCAGAAAACGTGGCCTTGATTTCTGAAAGCGAGTTGTCCAGCCTCCAGGAAACAGCTCATTTGCTGCGCTCCCCCAAAAATGCAGAACGGCTGTTAACGGCTCTGACACGGGCGCAAGCAGGCGAAGGCGTGCCTCAAACAATTGATGAATTACGCAGCGAGGTAGGACTTGGCAAAGAAGAAAAAGTCTAACCAACCGCTATCTATCGAAAAACGGCTGGCAGTTTTTCATCCTGAGTTCCGCGAAGATTTACAATACTGGATTAAGACAGACCGAAAAACAGCTTTACGAGCCTTCAATCTCATAGAAGCTATTATGCGCGACCCGTTTAGAGGCATTGGCAAACCCGAACCACTAAAATATCTGGCATCCGGTATGTGGTCAAGACGTTTGACGCAGGAACATCGGATTGTGTATCTGGTAAGTCACGAAAGAATAGATTTTTTACAAGCCCGATACCATTATTAAACACGAATCCGAAGATTGGTTCAATCTGACAGATTGAACCAATTTCTCTGAATGTCAGCCGACGATGCTGTATTCGTACTGGCCACGCACGGGATCGTTTTCGGCGAAACGGCCGTACCTAAACATCCCCGCCTCAAACAACGGATCGCTCACGCCCGTCGCCAGATCAGCCAGCATCAACCCGACGGCCGGGCCGAGTTTGAAACCGTGGCCGCTGAAGCCGCTGCACGTGTACAGGCTGCTGCCCGGCAACAGTTCATCCACAATGGGATGCCAGTCCGGGGTGATGGCGTAGAGGGAAGCGTAACCGCCGGTCACCTGACTCTGTTCCATGGCCGGCCAGCGGGCCATCAACCGTTCGCCCGATTCCAGGACAAACGCATCATCCAGTCCCGTGCGGAAATTGTTCGGGTCTACGATGGCCTCTGCTTCGGCCGGATCAATGAGGCCGACGAGGGTCAGCCCACCCGTTTCGGCGCGGAAGTAAACGGCGTGGATGAAGTCGGCCACGACGGGGTGGGGTGCGGCTGCCTGCGGCGGGCGGCGGAAGAAGGAAACCTGGACGCGGCAGGCGTTGACCGGCAGTTCCCGCCCGACCATTTGAGCAATACGGCCGCTCCAGGCCCCGGTGCAGTTGAGAACGAGAGGGGCGGCGAAGGAATCGTCGGCCGTAATCACCCCCGTCACTTTGCCCCCGCGCAGTTGAATGCCGGTTACGGCCGTATTCTGAAAAATTTGCGTCCCGTGACGGCGGGCCGCCTGGGCGTAGGCCGTCACTGTCAGGTAGGGGTCTGCGTAGCCGCTTTCCGGTTCGTAAGCGACGGCCGTGAGATCGGCCGTTGCCATCCCCGGAATAATCTCCCGCACCGCTTCAGGAGCCAATAGCTCCGTCTGGATGCCCAAACGCCGCTGCAAGGCGATGTTAGCCTCCAGGCCGGCCTTGTCTTTGGCGTCCACCATCATCACAAAACCGGTCTGGGTAAAACCGCACTCGCCGCCCACCTCTTCCGCAAAGTTCTGGAAGACGCGCAAACTGTGCAGCGCCATCCGCGCCGTCAACTCATTGGAATAATGCTGGCGGATAATGGCGGAAGATTGCCCCGTCGGCCCCGCGCCAATGGTCTCCTTTTCCAGCAAGGCCACTTTCAGGCCGCGCCGGGCCAACTGAAAGGCGGTACTGCATCCCATAATACCGCCGCCGATAATTACTGCGTCAAATGTTTGGCTCATCACTGCCTCCACAACGAATGAAGAAAGGAACGGATTTTGGCAAATGATTTTACCACATTGTTAACGGCCGTCTCCCAAATACAGCTAAAACAACTTCAGCCGGATTTATCTTCCCTCAAGAGATACAGTAATTCCTGAAGCGACGGGCAAGCTCGGCTTTGCCCGTCTATTTTGAGACGCCAACAGTAACGGCCGTCCCCATGCAACACTTCCACCTGAACCGAAGCACCATTGAGGCCGCGATCCACAGCAAAACCAGCCCGCTCCAGCGCCCGCATCGTCCAGAAGGCGCCCGCACCGTTGCCGGCCAGATCGATCCGGCCAATAGGCTGCTCCAGCAGGCGGAACGAACCGGTTTGCCGGTCAAAGGTTACGCCATCACTGGGGAAAGTACGGCCGAATGCGCCGCTTAACACCAAATCTTCCGGCATACCCGTTTGCAGAGAACCATCAGCAGCCATCAGCCACAGTTGGTCAGCCAGACGCAGGGCTAACTCCAGATCGTGAGTGGAAAGGAGAATGGCCCGCCCTTCCTGCCGGGCCAGTTGGCGCAGGATGCGCATGATTTCCACGCGGCGGGGCAGATCGAGATAGGCAGTCGGTTCGTCGAGGAGGATAAGGGCCGGTTCCTGAGCCAGGGCGCGAGCAATCATCACTTTTTGCCGTTCGCCGTCGCTCAGAGTGTTAACTTGTCGCCCGGCTAAATCGGCTGCGCCCACGGCCGTTAACGCCCAACGCACCACCACCTCATCCTCACCCCGCAACTGTCCGGCCCAATTGGTGTAAGGATGCCGCCCCAGAGCTACCAGCCCGTAAACGGTCATCGCTCCGGCATCCACCCGCTCCGTCAGGACAATGCTGAGGCGGCGAGCAATTTGGGCCGGGGTTAAACGGGTTAAATCGTCACCGTGGAGGCTGATACGGCCGTGCAGCGGCGGCTGCAAACCGGCCATCGTGCGCAGCAAAGTGGATTTCCCTGCGCCGTTTGGCCCCAGCAGGCAAACCAATTCGCCCTGACGCAAAGTAACGTTTAAGCCTCCGGCAACGATACGAGGCTTTTTACGGCCGTAGCGGTAGCCGATAGTTAAATCATGGGTTTGGAGAACGGGAGCGCTCATGGATCACTGCCCTCCGGCAAAGGATGAGCGGAGGCTACGGCGGCGCAGAATGACCCAGATAACCACGGGAACGCCGAGTAGGGCCATCACCGCATTCAAAGGCAGGATGACCTGGCTGCCGGGGACCTGGGCAATCAAATCAGCCAGCAGGGCCACAATCGCGCCCAGCAAAATGGCGGCGGGAATGAGCAGGCGATGGTCGGCGCTGCGAAAAGCAATGCGGCACAGGTGGGGCACAGCGACACCGATAAAAATGATGGGGCCGCAAAAAGCAGTGATGGTTCCGGCGAGGACGGCCGTACTCAAAATAATCGCCGCCTGCGCCCGCTGCACATTCAGGCCCAAACTACGGGCATACGTCTCCCCCAACAGCAAGGCATTAAGCGATTTGGCAGACAGCCAGGCCAGCAGCAACCCGGCAGTAACGGCCGGAATCATCACCTGTAACTGCCCCCAGGTAACGCCGCCGAAACTGCCAAACGTCCAGGAAATGTACGCCTGAATGCGCTCCGGGTTGCTGAAATAAAGCAAAAGGCTGACCAACGCCCCGGTGATGTAGCCAAACATCAGCCCCAAAATGAGCAGGGTCATCGTGTCCACGTAGCGGGAGAGGAGGAGAACGAGGAGCAGCACCAACCCCGCCCCCAGGCTGGCAGCTATGATAACGCCAAAACCGCCCAGCAGCCCCAATCCGGCCAGCAGCGTCGTTCCCGCTGCACCTACGGTCAGGACAATCAGGGCCACGCCCAGACTGGCCCCGGAATTGATCCCCAGGATAAACGGCCCGGCCAACGGGTTACGAAACATGGTCTGCATTTGCAAGCCGCTGACGGAGAGGGCGGCCCCGGCAAGTACAGCCGTAACCGCCTTCGGCAGACGGAAGGCGTACACAATGGTCACCCACGTCGCTTTATCCGCCTCCCCGCCCCACAGAATGACCACAATTTGCCGCAGGGGAATACGCACAGACCCCAGGGTGAGGCTGAGGAGGAACAAGGCAATTAAGATGAGGAGAAGGGTAGATACGGCCGTCCAGCGCAAGCCAAGTTGGGGCCAGGTACGGACTTGGATTTGAGGTGTAGCAGTTATATCGCTCATTGACGTGATGCATGAAAACGTGATGCGTGATGCGTGTCACGTCTTTACGCATCACGCATCACGTCTCACATTATTCGACTTGCCGGTAATAGACAAACTCATGCTCCGGCAGCAGGTCGGGATGAAAAATACTAATCAGGTCGGCCAGAACCAGGTGGGGATTGGCCGCACCGCTTTCGTAGTAGTCGTTGCCGCCAAATTCATTGACGCGGGCGTCATTGTTGAATACGTTACCGTTTTGATAGGCCGCAAACTCGGTAAACCGTTCATCCGCCGCTGCCAAATCGTCTAACGTAGCGAAGAAGCCGATATTGATCCAGTAATCGGCGTCGGCTGCCCGGTCAAAGACGGTCTCAAAGTCCAGGAAAAGGCTACCGGTGGATTCATCGTCAGCCCAGAGATAAGCAGCGCCGGCGTCGGCCAACAGTTGGGCGACGTAGCTGTTGCCACCGGGCATGTACCAGGTTCCGTCGAAGGGCGTGTTATTAAAGACAGTAGGACGTTCTACCGCATCGGCCGTCAAAGCAGTCAATTCTTCATACTGCGCCACCACGTCGGCAAACTGTTCTTCAGCTTCTCCCTCCTTATTAAAGAAGGCAGCCAGATATTTACCCCATTCGGCCTGCCCCAACGGAGTCGTGTCCAGATAATCAGCGTTGAGGGCGACGGTCAGCCCGACTTCTTCCAATTTGGGGTGGGCATCAAAGTCGGCAAAGCCGCTGGCGCTGGTCATAATCAGGTCGGGATCGAGGTCAATAGCTGCTTCCACGTTCACGTCACCGCCGCTGCCGATTTCAGTCAGTTCCCCCGCGTCATATTTGGCCCGCACTGCCTCATTGCTGATGAAGGAGGCGTTGTCTACGCCCACCAGCCGGTCAATCAGCCCGTATTGGTCCAAATAGGGCAGATAGGTCGTGGACATGGAAACAAAACTCTGCACCGGCACCTCGATGATTGTCGCGGCGGCAAAATCCTCCGGCGGCGGCGTGCCGCACTGCACCAGGACGTACTGTACACTCTCTTCGGCCCCTTGCCAGGGCAGGGGAATGGTGAGAACTTTGTAGTTGTTGAAATATTCGATGGTGTAGCCACTGGCGTATTTTACGGTGGCTTTCTGGGGGAAGTAGTCTACATTTTCGTCGTATTCTGCGACACAGCTATCGGTCAGGTTTTCGCTGAGGGTTTCCGGTGCGGCAGTTGGCTCGATAGTGGGGGTAGGTTCTTCTGTGGGCACGGCCGTAGGCTCTACAGTGGGTTCCGGCGCCTCGGTGGGTTCTTCTGTGGGGGGTACGGCCGTTGGTTCTGCGGTGGGTTCTGCGGTAGGCGGTACGGCCGTTGGCTGCACATCCGCCACACAACCAGCTAATAAAAACATGGCGACAAACAAAACAAGAAAAATGGTTAAACGTTTCATCACTGAATTCTCCTTCCTAACATACTGGATGATAAAAAGCTCCCGTGGCGGAAAGGAGACGAACGCAGACAAAACAAAAGCCCACCAATGGTGGGCCGACTGTTCAAAAAAAATGTCATATGGCCCGGCTGCCTTTTTCCACGAAGGCAAATCGCGAGCAAAGAAACAGGCGGGTATTCGGACTTGGCAATGGTTGCCTCACCGCTGCGGGACAGTGCCGGACTCCCTGCCAGACAAAAAGCAGGCCACCGATCTTCCCCCATTGTGCGCCGCGCATCCGGGCGTTGAGCGCACCTGAGTCTATTGCTTTTAGTTGTTAATCTACAGAAATCATAGCGCAATTTCAGCAGGTGTCAACCAATGGCCTGTCGGATTTTTGTCTTGACAAATAGACTCAACTGGCTTATTCTTTTACTGTCTACACGAAACACACCATTTGTCATCAATTCACCTTATTATTTTCAACGTCCCTGTTACCACGAAGGAGATTCCCCATGAGTGAGGATATTCAACAACCTCTGATTCCTGATGCAGAATTACCGCCGGAACAATCGGAAAAACGGCCGTCGCTGACCGCAGACGCCTCGATTCAGGCCGCTCTAGGTGTTTTTGAACAGCATATGCGGGAGGAAGGTTTTGCCCTTAACACGATCAAGGCTTTTTCCAGCGACGTCCGCTTGCTGGGGGAATATCTGGGTATCGGCCAGCCTATCGGCCGAATTGGTACGAAAGATTTGAATGATTTTCTCGACTGGCTGAGGAATCCTAAGCCTGACGGCCGTGGCGTATCATGCGGTCCCAAATCCCTGGCCCGGCGCATAACCACCCTCAAAGTCTTTTTTGGCTGGCTTAACAAGACAGGCGTTCTCACAGAAAATCCGGCAGACGCCGTCATTCAGCGCAGCGTTACCAGCCCCCTGCCCACCTTGCCTACAGATGAGGAACTGGAAAAGGCTCTACTTGTCACCGAACAATGGCGGCAAGGTGAAATCAAAAAACAAGATGCCCGCCCCCACCTCTTGTTAACGTTACTGCTGCAAACCGGCATCAAGAAAGGGGAAGCGATGGCCATTGTCCCCAACCACATAAACCGTGAAGATGAGGCGCATCCGGTATTATATATTCGCTATGCGAATCCCAGTTTGCGCTACAAGGAACGCAAACTGGATTTAGACCCGGAGTGGCTGGAAGTGCTGGATGAATATCTGGAGCAATATAAACCGACAGATACGTTGTTCACCTGCACGTCCCGGAATCTGGAATATATTTTGCGAGACGTTAGTGACGAGGCCGGTCTGGCCCACGGCCTGCTCTCTTTTGAGAATTTGCGCTGGATTTCGGCTTTGCATGACTGGGAAACCGGCGTAGAACAGGATGACATCCGGCAAAAACTGGGGTTATCCAAAATTACCTGGCGAGAGACTAAAGTCAAGCTCAAACAACTATCGGAACGGCGGAAGGAAGGGGTAAGGGAATAAGAGAATGGGGTGCTGAAAAACACATATCATCCATCACGCCGCGCCGGGTTTGCGGGCCACGAGTTGTTCGACCTGGCGCAGGCGACAATCGGGGCTTCGTACGGCCGTATCCGCATAATGCACAATCTCCCAATCAGCAAAAGCAGCTTTTAGTTCGCCGGGGTTAAGGTAATGGGAAGGGGTGGGCACGGCCGTATCCGTCTTGACAAACGTCTCAAACAATAGCCAGCCACCCGGCTTCAGCGCCCGCCGGTACATAGGGAAAGTGGCCCGTTCCAGAAAGCGAAAATTAACAATCACGTCAAAACAATCCGGAGGAAACCAGGGATGGGCCAAATCGTAAACGGCTGCTTCCAGCCACAGACCCTGGGCCAGTGCCTGCTGCCGGGCCAGGCGCAGCCCCACTTCAGAAATGTCCAGAGCAATCACGTGGAGACCCAATTTGGCCAGGTAACGGCCGTGAATAGCCACCCCCGCCGCTGCATCCAGCGCCAACCCCTGCCGCGGCAGCATTTCCGCATAATCCAACAGCAGCTGCCGCGGCCGTCGAGCTAACCAGGCGTCTCCCTCCTGCCGAAATATTTCATTCCATTTTTGCGCATCCGGGTGCAGGTTTTCCACCATTGTCTCACTTCCCTCTATCCAGTCTCGCCTAAAAATCGTATAATAGTCTCATCAGTTGGTCAAACAAACAAAAAGGAGCTTGCTATGAGTACAGAATATGCCGGTATGAAAACAGGCGTCGCTGCTGATGCCCCGGAAGAGGAACAAATTGCCGCCCTCATCGAAAGTCTCAGTTCCTACATCGAGTATTATCACGGTGGCGCTGTTGAATTTGTCTCGTATGAGGATGGGCAAGTGCAAGTGCGGTTGTCTGGCGCTTGCGAAGGATGTAATTTGGCCCCGGTTACTTTGCATGGCTGGATTGAAGGTACAGTGAAGCAGTTTTTCCCGGATGTGGCAGTGGTCACGGCCGTTTAACTCCGTAGGGCGATTTGGCAAATCGCCCTACAAACCGGCTTAAACCAGCGCCCAATTGAAGATAGCAAACATCCAGGCTTTCAAGAAATTTCAACCACCGGTTCCTCCCGGTGGTTTTTCTTTGTCTGAAAAATGCCAGGTTACATCCGGTTGCCCCGAAAATACAGCATGGTATTATTACGCTGCGAGCAAACTATGAAGACGACGCCACGCCAACGGGCGACCATCCGGCTAATTGCAGTTGCCCTTGTCATACTCATCGGCCAGATTTTTTGGCTGCGCACGGCCGAAAACGGCCGTATCCAGATCGCCGTAGCCAAAGGAAAACAAATGCTCGGTATGGGCGCTGAAGCTGACCGCCTCTTTTCCCCGGAGCAGTTGGCAGCCGCCATCCCCCAACTCAACGCTATCCAGGAAAAAGAAAATGTCCAGTTTGTGGAAGCGGTGCGCCTGGGCCAAAGCGAGAGCCAACAGTGGGAATGCGGGACGGACTGCGCCCACGCCATCTACTATGACATGGCCAACGGCGGCACAATCAACGCTATCGTCAACCTGAAAACCCACTCCGTAGAGGCGCAATGGACGGATGCTCTGGCCCGTCCGCCCGGCAGCCAATATATTTTAGCCCGCACCCTGGAAATTGCCGCGGCCGACCCTCAGGTGCAGGCCATCCTGGGGGACATTGGCGCAGCTAATCCGGTGATGATCCCCATGTCGGGCTGGCTGGCCGACGATGACTGCCGTGATGACTGGTGTGTGGATTTAACGTTTGCTTCTCCGGCGGGCGACGGCCGTGTCTTCCACGTCTTCGTCAACCTGGAACAAGACAAAGTGGCCCGCACCTTCTACACCCGCGGCCGCCCCGACCTGGACGTAGAGATGCCCGTGGCCCAGCGCGGCGCTTATGATGACGGCTGCACAGAACAAGACGGCTGGAACGTTTGCTGGGAAATGACCGCCCACGACGGCCTCAACTTCACCGACGCCACCTATGACGACACGCTCATCTTTTCCAGCGCCAAAATCACCCAGATTGAAGCCTGGTATCCCAGTTGGCCCGGCGGCTACCGGGACGAAATCGGCTTCAACGCCACCGTCCGGGCATATGGCGGTACCGAAGTCAACGAATTTGACGACGGGTTTGAAGTGCGCCAGCTTTTCACCGAATTCACCCGCTGGCCCAACTGCATCTGCTGCTACCGCTACGAGCAAATCATCCAGTTTTACGATGACGGCAGCCTGGATTTCCGCTTCACCTCGCACGGTCCGGGCTGTGACGATTTATCCATCTACCGGCCGTTCTGGCGCATTGATGTAGATTTGGCCGGCCCCGACGACAATGAGGTACAAGTTTGGGATGGCGCCCAATGGATAGAAGCCAAATCGGAACTGGAACTGTACCCTTTTGTGGAAACGCCGCTGCTGGATGACAATAATCTGCTTGAAGACAACGTTCTCACCCTCTCACTCACGGGGAACAAGGTGGCCGCGAGCCACGGGGACGCCAGCTACATCTGGCAGATGGAGCCAACCGATCCCCTGGGGCAGGATGAAGCCTACTTCTTCATCCTGCAAGATAACGAAGATGAAGGAGATGGCCCCGTCGTCACCGGCCCCGGCGATACCTACCAGCCGCCGCGCCAGTGGCTTAACGGCGATCCGGCGTCCGGCGAAAATGTCGTGTTCTGGTTTGTACCTCTGCTCAAGACCAAAAAGGGCGATCCCTGGTGGTGTATGCCTGATCCGGAACCGGGTATCAATCAATGCGAAGCAATCCTGCGCGCCGAGCCGGCCAGATTCGGCAGCCAGCCGGAACAAGATAATCTGGCTCTGACGCCTATCCCCACCCCCATCCCGGAAGATACGCCAACGCCGATAGCTACATCCGCTGCACCGGTGGCTACCGCCACACCCCGCCCGATTGAAGGGGACACGGTAGAGGAAGTTATCCTGAATGCGGGCTGCGGCTCCTGTCACGTTATCGGTGCATTGGGCGAAGCGCGGAAAGTGGGGCCGGATTTGACGAACATTGGGGCCGTCGCCGGGGAACGCATTGCCGGAATGACGGCAGCCGACTACTTGCGCCAATCCATCCTGGAACCGAATGCGTTTATTATCCCGGAATGCCCTAACGGACCGTGCCTGACTAACGTGATGCCCCAGTATTACGGCGAGCGTCTCTCCCCCGAACAGGTGGAAATGATCGTTGCTTTTCTTTTGGAAGCGCCTGATACGGCCGTAGAAATGCCTGCCCCGGACGCAGACAGCAAGGCCACGCCGCTCGCTCCACTCCCCAAAACAAACGCGGCAGCCAAAGAACCGGGTCAACCGCCGTCCCGCCTCTCTGTACTTTCTTCTTTGTCGTTGGTCTTGCTGCTGGTGCTGTTTGTATTGGCGTTGTTCTGGGTGTGGAAACGGCCGTATGAAGAATAGGGGCAGAGTGGCAAAGTACTGCCGCCTTGCCCCCTTGCCCTTTACCGGGCCACATACAACAAGATAAACAAATAGTGACACAGGCAGCCGCCCATCACGAACAAATGCCAGATTTCGTGGTGGCCGAAGGTGTCCGGCCAGGGATCGGGCCAACGGCGATAGTAAATGAGGAAGCCAATGGAGTAAATCAGCCCACCGGCCAGCAGCCACAAAACCCCTTGCCAGGGAATCAGATTTAGCGTCCTGGTTGCCAGAAAGAGAGGAAAAGCTGCCCCCCAGCCCAGAATGACGTAGATGCTCACGTTGAGGAAGCCATGAATTTGCTTGCTGGTGGTTTTGTAGAAGACGCCGCTGAGTACGGCCGTCCACACCACTGCCAAAATCAGCCAATTCCAGGGAGAAGGGAACAGGTTGTAGGCAATTGGCGTATACGTTCCGGCAATCAGCAGGAAAATGGCGGCGTGATCCAGCCGGTTCAGCCAAAAATGGTAGCGCGGGCTGGTCTTGACGCCGTGCATCAGGGAACTGGCGGCGAAGAGAAGAATCATACTCAACCCATAAACCAACATCGTCGCCAGCCGCGGCCAATCACCCCAGGTTAGGACAAGCAAAACCAGCAGTCCCGCCACAGAAACGGCCGCGCCCAACATATGAGTCAGCGTATTCACCGGTTCGTGCAAATATCTGCGTAACGTCGTCATCACTGCGATGCTATCACGGATCACGCCATCACGCATCACGTTTGTATCCCTTTGTGAACCTTGTTACAATTCCAACCAAGTAAACGAATGAGCGAGTGTGTCCACACAGACAGCCCGGAGGAATCATGTCCTTAACCAATACAACTGAAGTGCAGGAAAGTGAAACGTCCGGCAAACTGGACGCAGTTTCTACCCGAACTGGCAGCAAATGGCAGGAAACCATGAATCTTATTGTCGTCCTGTTCAAATTGCGCGTAGTTTTTTTGCTCTTGTTGGCCGCCACCGGCGGCGCATTTCTGGCGGCTGGCGGCTGGCCGGGCTTGGGCACACTGCTTCTCCTCTGGCTGACCGGCGGGATGGCGGCAGCCGGTTCGTCGTCCTTCAATCAGTATTGGGAGCGTCATTCGGATGGAGCCATGCGCCGCACCCGGAAACGGCCGTTAGTCAACGGCGACATCAAAAACCCCAAATGGGTACCGGTGGTCAGCGTCCTGCTCATCTTCATTCCCGTCCTGGTTGTCCTCCCTTTTAACCCGGCGATGGCCTTCTTCCTGCTTCTGGGCGCATTTATCTACACCATCATCTACACCATCTGGCTCAAGCCGCGCACCTTGCTCAACATCGTCATTGGCGGTGCGGCCGGCAGCGCGGCTGTCCTTACCGGCAGTGCGGCCATAGGCCAATGGAATGAAACCGGCGCCCTCATCCTGGCCCTCATTCTCTTCCTCTGGACGCCCTTTCATTTCTGGAGCCTGGCTCTGCTGTACCGAGACGATTATTCTCGCTCGGATGTACCTATGCTGCCGGTTAACACGACACCCCATCGCGCTGCCTGGTGGGTCATGGCCCATACGCTGCCCACCTGTATTTTTGGCGTACTGATGGTTGCCCTGCCCGCGTTGGGCTGGATTTATTTTGCGCCTGTGCTGCTGGTTTCCTTTATGCTTTTCTGGCGCAACGTGCAGCTTATCCGTGACCCATCCGCCTCACACGCCCGCGCCCTGTTTATGGCTTCCAATTACTACTTGACGGTTCTACTGCTGGCTATATACGCTGGTACGGTGGCTCAATCCCTGCTGGTTTAGTAATCATCTAAAAATTACTTCCCGTTTTGGTTTGTAGTAACCGCTTTAGCGGTCTGGACGACTAAAGTCGTTACTACGAACTAATTTCTGGACAATTACTTAGATTGGTTCAATCTGGAGAAAATCACTTTGATCAATGTTATTCTCTACACGAAAGAAGACTGCGGCCTGTGTGAAGAAGTTAAACAGGATTTAACCCATTTGCAAGCCAGGTACCCGCATCAACTTACCGAAATAGACATCACCGGCGACCCGGCGCTTTTTGCACGTTACCACTATTCAATTCCGGTCATCCATATGGGAGAAATTACGTTGCAGGCGCCGATTACGGCCGGGCAGCTGGCAGAAGCATTTCGTTCGGTAATTGGGTAATTGGTTTTAGGCGGCAGAGAAGGTTAACCGGAATGTCGTGCCTTCTTGCCAGGTGCTTTCTACTTCGATACGGCCGTTTACCCGCACAATATAATCCCGCGCCCAGAACAGACCAAAACCCATCCCCTGATCCACCCTCGTCGTCCAGCCCAGATCATAAATGTGGGGCAAATCTTCCGCGGCGATACCTGTACCGTTATCCCGGATGGTCACTTCTACTTCATCCAGCCCCACCCGCCCGGTGGCAATCCAGAGGTCTCCTTTTTTGCCTGTCTCAGCGATGGCTTCACGGCCGTTTTTGATAATCACCCGCAACGCCTCCGTCAGCATATCCGGCGAAGTCATTAACCGGGGCAGATGCGGAGCCAGCATCATGTGAACCCGCACACCCATCTTGTCTTCCATACTGCCATCTTCAAAACCTACCAAAAGTTGCGGGAACACCTCATGCAGCGCCCGCACCAGACAATCATTCACACTCACCGGCTCATCCGGCATTTGCTGCCAAGGCGTGTGTAAATTCTCCAGAATCTCGCTCGTCTGGCGCAGCCGTTCCAGCATATTGGCGCTGTTGTTCAAAATTTCCTGCTGCTGGGTGGGCGGAAAACTGGAAGCGGCCGTGAGCAGATGCAGGTAGGTGCGC
The DNA here is from genome assembly GCA_027054335.1 of Ardenticatenaceae bacterium. Classification (GTDB taxonomy): domain Bacteria; phylum Chloroflexota; class Anaerolineae; order Promineifilales; family Promineifilaceae; genus JAJRTP01. The sequence continues at coordinate 3,377 of JALUPA010000539.1, read as the reverse complement.
ACGGCGCTCAGAAGGTTGCTCAGGGCATGAACCGAGGCATTGGCGCTGAAAGCCATGCGGCTAAACATCTCCGCAATACGCCGCTGTTCCTCCATCTCATGGTACAGTCGGGCGTTGCGGATGCCGGCCGCCGCCTGCTGCCCAAATGAGGTCAAAACAGTGATCTCCCAGGCAGAAAATTGGTCACGCCGGGAAGCGACAAACAAATTGCCTACCACCTCGTCTTCCACAAAAAAGGGCACGGCGATAACGGCGCGAATCCCCAGCATTTGTTGAGCAAAATCAGCCAGCGACTTGCGCACGATAGGGCGCAGCAAATCATACAATCTGTTGGAGGTCAGATATTTTTGGGGACGGCCGTTCACGCTTTTTACCGCCCGCACGCTTAAATTATCTTTGTAATGGTCATCATCCAAATAAACCACTGCTTTGGGGCTGATCAGTTTAATACCTGCCTTCTCTTCCAGATGAGCCAAAATCTGCGGCCGATCATCCAGTGCGTAAGCCCGCACCGGCAGGGCATTCCCCCACTCCAGTGTCGCCACCATCGCCCCGGCATAGCCCAATTCAAAAACGACAGAATCCACCACGGCTTGCAGCACCTTCGTTTCATCCGTCATTTTGGCCTGGAGGGAAAAGATGACTTTGCCCAAGGACTCCATAGCCGTCAGACGATAATGATGGGCAATGGAAGAAGCTGCCTGCCGGGCAAAAGCCACCAAAAAATCAATATCCCGGTCATCAAACGAGTCGCGGGAAGCCGCCAACAAATTGCCCACGACTTCATTTTCTACAATAAAGGGCACAGCTACAACCTGGCGAATATCAAATTCTTCCTGCAACCGGGCAGACGTGCCCTCATCGGTTAACGGCCGTAGCAAATCATACAATTGGTCAGAAATAAGATAAGGCTGCTCGATAGTTTGGGCACGGCCGTTTACTCCCTTAACCGCATTCACCCCCAGATTGTACCGGTGCTTTTTCTCGTCCAGATACAAAATGGCCGATTCGCCGGTTACGTCCAGACCGCTTTCCGCCAAAAAACGCTGCGCCAACTCCGCCGGAACCTGAAAAGCCGCCGCCCGCGCGTACAAGCCGCCATCATTCTCCAACGTTGTGGCGATGGCCCCAATACACCCCAGACGCGCAACGACGTCATCGGCAATAGCCTGCAAGGCAGATTGCAGCCGCGGCGCTATATTGCTGAATTCTTTCCGGTTTTGCTGTAGCAAGATGGTCTATCCACTCCAATTTTCCCGTAAACAGTTGTGTCGTCCGTATTGTCGGGAGGATGGCTTCCACTATACACCGGGCCGGCGCAAACAGACGTATAAAGCGGGTGAAAAAGGGGCAAAAAAGGGGCAAACAGTACCAGGGGACTACGTGATGCGTGAAGACATCTTCACGCATCACGCAACAGACATCATTTTTGTAAAATATGGGTCACAATGGTTGCCCCACTGCCACCGATATTTTGCGTCATAGCAATATCCACACCGTCAATCTGGGCGGCGCCGGCCCGGCCTTGCAGTTGCAGCGTCGCTTCGGCTATCTGGTACAGACCGGTGGCCCCTACCGGATGCCCCCGCGCCTTCAACCCGCCCATGCTGCTGATAGGGATACGGCCGTCCGGCAAAATATCCCCTTCCTGAGCCAACCGCACGCCCTCACCCTTCTCCGCAAAACCACACGCCTCCAGAGACAGCGCGGCCATCACCGTAAAGGCATCGTGCAACTCAAACAAGTCAACATCGGCCGGGCCTACACCTGCCTGAGCGTACGCCCGCTTCACCGATAGCTCACCGGCCCTCAACCAGAGGGGGTCCTCCCGGTCATGTACCGCCAGCGTATCCGTGGCCACCGCAGAACCGATAACGCGCACCGCCTGGGGCGCTTTTTCCGCCGGAACCAGGAGCAAAGCGGCCGCCCCATCTCCGATGGGCGAAGCATCGAACAAGCTGATGGGATCAGACACGATACGGCCGTTGTCATACGTCTCCAGCGAAATCGGTTGGCGGAACATGGCATTGGGATTTTTGGCCCCATTGGCGTGAGCATTCAGGGCAAAAGGAGCAAAATCGTGCCGGTCATAGCCATATTCATACATATAGCGGCGCATGATCAAGGCATTCAGCCCCACAAAGGTAACTCCCTGCTCAATCTCATAATCGGCGTCAGCGGCCGTGGTCAGCGCGGCCGTCGTTTGGGGGAAACCGTTCTCCGTCATCTTCTCCACACCAATCACCAGCACCGCCTCCATCTCACCGCTGGCAATGGCTATAATGCCCTGCCGCATGGCCGAACCGGCCGAACCGCAAGCTGCTTCCATTTTGACGGCTTCCACCCCCCACATGCCCAGAGCATCGGCTACAACAGCCCCCAACTGCCGCTGGTGGTTGAGACGGCCGCCGGTCATATTGCCCACATAAATACCGTCCACCTGCGCCACCCCGGCGTCCAGCAGCGCGGCCCGGCCGGCGTCAGCCGCCAGATGGTGCACAGAGCGATCCCAATGTTCGCGCACGGGTACTTGACCCACACCTAATATGGCTACTTCTCGCATAAAAACCTCCACAAAGCGAAACCGGGTTCCCGCAGAAACCCGGCTCTTGTTGTTTATGGAAGTATCTTCCTATTTTTCCGCCAGAAACTATCAAGCGGGAAAATAGGGCTGTCAAAAGGTGTCAATTCACTTCAATCGTATAGGTCCAGCCATGCTTGTCTTCTTTACGGCCGTATTGAATCCCCGTCAACTCGTCATACAAATGGCGGGCCACCGGGCCGGGCTGGTAATCGTTGATGATGTACTCTTCGCCCCGGTAGCCAAATTTGCCCACCGGCGCAATGACGGCGGCCGTGCCGCAGCCAAACACCTCGGTAATTTTGCCCGATTTGATGTCGGCCAAAGCTTCATGCACGTCAATAACGTCCTCGCTGGTTTCGTAACCCAAATCTTGGCCCAGTTCCAGGACAGATTTGCGGGTGATGCCGGGCAGGATACTGCCGGAGAGCGCCGGGGTGGCGATACGTTTACCTTCGTAAACAAAACAGATGTTCATCGCGCCGACTTCTTCGACGTAACGGCCGTGAATAGCGTCCAGCCACAACACCTGGGAATACCCCTCCTTCTTCACCTTCTCGCTCACGTACAAACTGGCGGCGTAATTCCCCCCCGTCTTGGCGGCTCCCACGCCTCCCTTCACCGCCCGGCGGTATTCGTCAGAAATATAAACAGACACCGGATTAAAACCTTCTTTAAAATAAGCCCCCACCGGCCCGGTAATCACAAAGTGCAAATAGCTGCGGCTGGCGTGAACGCCCAGGGCCGCGTCGGTAGCAATCATGGCCGGGCGAATGTAGAGGGAAGCGCCGGGCGC
>JALUPA010000538.1 GCA_027054335.1 Ardenticatenaceae bacterium | reverse complement strand
GCCTACCCGTCCCGCGCCTGTTCCCCCCGCCGAAAACGCAGACCAGCAGACGGCCGTATCCCCCAACCTTTCCCCTATCTCCGACGCCGTTTACGGCGAAACCGGCGGCGTCAAATACGTGCAAATCCCCGCCACCGACTGCGCCAACCTGACGGCTACACCCATTTTGGTGGACAACTGGCTGGTTTACCCCATGCACGAATACGGCCGTAATTGCAGCGGCAACAGCGTCTACCAGCGCACCTTGTTCGGCTACAACCTGCAAGACGGCCAACTGTACCAACTGTACGAAGGCGCGGCCGGAGAAGCTTCCCTGCTCTACGACCCGGCGCAAAACGTCGTTTACTGGACGACGACCTTTGGCGGCGCCGTCCACCTGTTCGACCCGCAAACGTGGGAGATGCGGCAAAAGATGAGCGTGGGCACAACGTCCGACAGCGGCGGCACGGTTCTGAATGGATTGTACTACTTTGGTTCAGTCAACACGCCCGATCCTATCTGCCAGGACCCCATCAACCCCAACTGCGGCGCGCTTTTTGCCATTGACAGCGGCGGCAGCATTGTCCGTCAACTCAATACGGACGATGGTTTCCGCGCCTGGGTAGGAACCAGCGTGACCACAGACGGCGAATATTTGTACGCCGGTTCCGCCAAGCAAACGATGGGCGAGCCGGAAGTGGAAAATGAGTATTTGTACGGCTGTTCCGTCACCAAACTGGATGCAGACCTGAACGTTGTGGCCTCTTTTGACCCCGGCGATCCCTCTTGTTACTACCAGCCGTTTGTCGGAGCCAACGCCGATTCCGTCTCCGGCGAAGTGGTGCCGGACGGAACCGGTCTCTGGGCGCAGTACGTCCGCCCCAATGACGCCAATCTACAAACCACGCTGTACCGGCTGGATTTGAACTTGCAGGAGCAATGCCGCGTTGATTTTCCTTTTGAACCGCAAACGCAAGGCGTTGGTTTTTACGGTGCGCCCACAGTGGACAAGGATAGCAATGCTTACGTTGTCGTCACTGTGCCGGATGCGGAAAATACGCGGCGGGGCCAACTGTGGCGGGTGACGCCGGATTGCCAGACGACGCTGCTGGCGGAAGCGCCGGGCCGTTGGGCGCACGCTTCTCCCACGCTGGCGGATGACCAGTACGTGCTGCTGGCCACGGACGGCCGTCTGCAAATCCTGACGCTGGACGGGCAAATGGTTCAGGAGTACGCGCTGGCCTCCGACGCCAGAGTGAACGCCAGCCCGGTCATCCACAACGGCGTTGTTTACGTGGTGCAGGAGGATGGCACGCTGAACATCATCGAAAACAGCGGCGTCAGCGGCTACGGCAGCGCCATCTGGCCCCGTTATCGATATGACAATAGTGGCTCGGCGGCGTCGGGGAGCGATACGGCCGCTGCCGAAACGACCACGTTCCTGCCCGTTGTGACCGCCACGCCTGCCGTGCCGGAAACGGAAACGGCCGTTGGCCCCCAAGGCGCCTTTATTACCTTCCACATGGAAGTCAGCCGCACACCGCGTGTTCAAACCTTATGGCCGCTGCTGGAGCAGTTCATGGCCCTGGCCGACCAGTACGGTGTTAAAGTCACTCTCCAGTTTTCCACTACGTGGGCGGATTACGTTTACAAAAATAACCTGCTGGACACCGTTTACGCCTGGGAAAACAACGGCCACGAAATCGCCCTGCACCATCACGGCCCCGCCCACAAATTCTTCGACGGTTACACCGATGACCCAACGGCCGTGCGCACTGACGGCTGGTATGCGACTAATGGGACGTATCTGGGCAGCATGGACGACTTGATGGCCTTCATGGCCCCGCTTTCGCAGCAGGGCATTACCTCGGCAGGCATGTCGGATGAAGCGACGGATTGGCCGGCGGGGGTGTTGTACTTCGCTACCGACTCCGGGGAGACGCCTTCGGCAGACGATTTGCTCAGTACGCCAGTGGAAGTGACGCATAATGGCTACCCGGTGGTGGAGATTTACAACACAGGGTATTTGATTGAGCATTTGGGGGATGGGGCGGTTGATTTGAAGGACATTGAGCAGGCTTTGCAAACGGCCGTATCCGACGAATACATGGGCATTGTTTTCAACGACGAAACCATCGAGCAGGATTTTGCCCGGATTGAACCGTTATTCCAGCTTTTGCAGCAGTATGGCGCGCCGGTGGAGACGGTAAGCAGTTTGTTGGCGCAGCGTTGACGTATTCAAATCAGAGCTTTACCCGCTTGTATTTTCGTGGCGCAAGCGGTTGACGCTTGTCCCGCTTTTTGGGTAGTCCAGCAAATTGGCAGATTCAACTTACCGGCTGCTGCTGCCTTTGGTACAATATCCGCATGGCGGAACAAAGGTTAACCCAAAGCGGGATTGATTGGCGGGAGAAGATTACGGCCGTGCAAGCCGAACTCGATCTCCTTTTACCAAAACTGGTGGAAGCGGAGGCAGCATTGGCGGAACGGCTGGCCGCTATCAGCGCCTTTGAATTCAAGCTGCGGGCGCGGGTCAGTCACCTGACGCGCAAGCTGGATGATCTGGATGAAGAGATTGCCGCACTGCGACGGCAACTGCGCTGGCTGGAGGGGGATTGGCCGGATGAGATGGAGAGTGAGGCAGCGGCCTGGGCGGCCGGCGAGAGCGCGGCAGAGGGAGATTACCGTTACCGGGAGCCGGTTCAAGCTAAAGAAGCGCAGCAAAATCTGAGTAAAGATGAAAAGGCGGAACTCAAGCAGTTGTACCGGCAACTGGCCCGCCGGTTTCATCCTGATTTGGCCTTGAACGAGGCGGATCGAGCGTACCGCACGGAGTTGATGATGGCGATTAACACGGCGTATGCGGCGGCCGATCTGGAACAATTGCAACTGTTGGTCCAAGAGCCGGATTCAGTTTCTGACGTAGATTATTCGCAGCAGGATGAAAAGTTGTTTGCCCTGTTGCAAAGGGAGTTAGAGCGGGTGCTGCGCCGGATGCGGGAGATCGACCAAGAGTTGGCCATACTGGAGCAGCATCAGAGCGCAAAATATATGCGCCAGGCGGAGCGGGCCGCCACTACGGGCCGGGACTGGTTTGCCGAAATAGAACAGCAGTTGCAAGAGTCCGTAGTCCGCAGGCGGATGGAGCGGGATATTTTGGTGCAGGAGTTGGCAAATATGGAGGATGACGTGGGGCTGACGGCCGTATCCGGGGATGAATTTGCCGACATCG
>JALUPA010000537.1 GCA_027054335.1 Ardenticatenaceae bacterium | reverse complement strand
TCCATCAGCCGCTTGGCTACGTCGTTCACCGTGACCCACTTTTTCAGATGGCGCAGGTCTACAATGCACTCGTGAGCCACCCGGCCGTTTAACCCCGTGTACAACACCGGAAAATAGGGGTCGAGACGAGCAGCCACATAGTTAGCATTCAAAATAGCAAACTCCGTCGCCTCCTTTAATCCCGCGCTGCCCATCATGGCAATGTAAGCGTAAGAAATGGGCATCACACTGGCGCTGCCATATGGCGCAGAGGAAACCGGGCCAAACGACTGTGCCCCGCCAATACCCGCCACTACCGGGCTGTTGGGCAGGAAGGGGGACAGATGCGCCTGCACCCCAATCGGCCCGACGCCGGGGCCGCCGCCGCCGTGCGGGATGGCAAACGTCTTGTGCAGATTCAGATGGCACACGTCCGCGCCGTAGTCACCGGGGCGGGCCAGCCCTACCTGGGCGTTCATATTCGCGCCGTCCAGGTATACCTGCCCGCCGTTGTCATGCACAATCTGGCAGATTTCCACAATCGCTTCCTCAAACACACCATGCGTGGAAGGGTATGTGACCATGATCGCGGCCAAATCATCTTTATACTGCTCCGCTTTGGCCCGCAAGTCCGTCACGTCAATGTTGCCCTGATCGTCGCATTGGACCACGACAACCTTCATCCCGGCCAGCGTGGCGCTGGCCGGATTGGTGCCGTGCGCCGAACTGGGGATCAGGCAAACGTTGCGGTGGCCTTCGCCGCGGGATTTATGCCAGGCGCGGATGGTGAGCAGCCCGGTGTATTCCCCCGCTGCGCCGGAATTGGGCTGCAAGGAGATAGCATCAAAGCCAGTAATCTCCGCCAGCCACGCTTCCAGCCGTTCAAAGAGGATGGCGTACCCGGCCGCCTGATCACGAGGGACGAAGGGATGCAAGCCGCCAAATTTGGGCCACATGACGGGCAGCATTTCCGCCGTAGCGTTCAGCTTCATCGTACAGGAACCCAGGGGAATCATGGAATGGGTCAATGAGAGGTCGCGGGCTTGCAGTTTGTTGATGTAGCGCATCATCTCTGTCTCGGAATGGTAGCTGTTGAAGACGGGATGGGTGAGGTAGGGGGAGGTACGGCCGTATACTCCCTCGTACTCCAGCGACGCCTCATCCGCCAGAGCGGCCAAATCAAACTGCCCCGGTTCCGCGCCAAAGATGGTCAACAGCGTCTCCAGTTCCGCCACTTTCACCAACTCGTCCAGAGAAACACCCGTCGCGCCATCATCGTAATAGCGCAGGTTGATTTCGCGGGAGAGGGCGGCTTCTTCAATTTCTGCCTGGCGGCGCGGGCCGCCGCTGATTTTCAGGGTGTCAAAGATGGGCGCGTCATTGGTTGCGTATCCCAGTTGGTTGAGTGCCTGGGCAAGGACGGCCGTCAACAATTTCACCCGCTGCGCCGTCCGTTTGATCCCCTCCGGGCCGTTGTACACAGCGTACATGGAGGCCAAAATCGCCAAAAGCACCTGCGCCGTGCAAATGTTGCTCGTTGCCTTTTCCCGGCGGATGTGCTGTTCCCGCGTTTGCAGCGCCAGCCGGTAGGCCGGTTTGCCGTCGGCGTCAATAGAAACGCCAATCAACCGGCCCGGCATCTGCCGTTTGAACTTGTCACGAGTAGCCATGTAGGCCGCGTGCGGGCCACCGTAGCCCATGGGTACGCCAAACCGCTGACTGTTACCCACCACCACGTCGGCGTCAAACTCACCGGGCGGGCGCAGCAGGGCCAGCGCCAGCAAATCGGCGGCCACAACTGCCAATGCACCATGCTCGTGAGCGGTCTGCACGAACGATTCATAATCGTAAATGTCGCCGTTGGTGGCCGGATACTGCACCAACGCGCCAAAGGTGTGGTCGCCAAATTCGTAGGTCTGGTGGTCGCCTACCACCACGTCAATGCCCAGCGGCTCGGCCCGCGTCTGCACCACGGCAATGGTTTGCGGATGGCACAGTTCGGACACGAAGAAGGTGTTGGCGCTGGATTTACGCGGCCGTTGCCGCAGGCAGAGGGTCATCGCCTCGGCGGCGGCCGTGCCTTCGTCCAGTAAGGAGGCGTTGGCAATCTCCATCGCTGTCAGGTCGGTAATCATTGTCTGGAAATTAAGCAGCGCTTCCAGCCGTCCCTGGGCAATTTCCGGCTGGTAGGGAGTGTACTGAGTGTACCAGCCGGGATTTTCAAAAATATTGCGCAGGATGACGGGGGGCATGACGGTATCGTAATAGCCCAGGCCGATAAAGCTGCGGTACAATTTGTTTTGGGCGGCGATGGCCCGCAGTTCAGCCAAAATTTCTACTTCGGTGCGGGGCGGGGGCAGGTTCAACTCCCCCTTCATGCGGATGTTGGGCGGCACGGCTTGGTCTACCAATTCTTCTCTGGAAGAAACGCCTAATGCTTCCAGCATGGCCGGGATTTCTTCCAGACGGGGGCCAATATGCCGGTCTACAAAATGTTCAGTCGGGGGTAAGAGGTCGCGGTTGCGTGGTGGTGGGTTGCCGTTAAGGGAACGGACGTGGGAACCGTTGACCTCCACGATGGGTGTGGCAGTCATTTTTTGTCTCCAGTTTTCAGTTTTCAGTGTGCAGTTTTCAGTTTTCAGTATGCCATCTACTGAATACTGAAAACTGATTACTGAACACTGAACTACTCTCTCTCATCACAATAAGCCTGGTAGGCAGCAGCGTCCATCAGGTTGTCCAGGTCGCCGGGATCGCTGAGGGTGATTTTGATCATCCAGGCGGCGCCGTAGGGGTCTTCGTTGACGGTTTCGGGGGTATCGAGGAGGTCTTCGTTGACGGCCGTAACTTCACCCCCGGCCGGCATATGTAAATCAGCCGCCGCCTTGACGGACTCTACCACGCCAAACGTATCGCCAGCCGCAAAGCTGTCGCCTACATCCGGCAATTCCAGGAATACGATGTCGGACAAGGAATCCTGGGCATAATCGGTGATGCCGATAGTACCGGCGTCGCCTTCAACGCGAATCCACTCGTCGTCTTTGGTGTACAATAAATCTGCCGGAATATTACTCATAATTTTTTTGCTCCTTTTTTAATTTGGCGAATCGCACTACACAGAAATTCAAAAACCGCCGCTGTTCCGTAAAACAAAAAAGACGCATGACAATAAGGTATATTGCCAGCGTCCTCTGTCTAAAAACCTGAGAGATTCGCCGCGTCCGCCAGACGCAACTTGCCCCGTCGGTGTGCGCTGTAATGCTCTGCATTGCCTAGCGCCCTTTCCAGAATTACCCGCCCGTCCGGTCCTTTTACCTGAGAGTTTCACAATGTACCAGGTACACTACTTGCCCCTTCGGTGACTTGTTTCAGTGTTCAGTTTAACTGAACACTGAAATTAGTTCTCTCCCGAACGGCCGTTTGGGATATTCAATTTTGGTAACAATGAGCGGTCAACTTCCTTTACATTGTACGGATAGCCGGCGCGATGTGCAAGTCAAATAAAATTATCCTATTTGCCACGATGCGGCACAATTCATACAATGGTAACATGTGGGGTAACTGAAACCCATCCTCCTCAAAAGGCGTCATTGAGGGACATTCATTGTTTGGGCCAAATTTGTAGGATGATTTTGTAAAATCGCCCTACGTGGCTGAAACGATGACCATCCCCTGTCATTGCGACCAGTACCAATTTAATACAGGGATCAATTAGTTGTTATGCTATCCAACCAACATTCAATCGGTGTGCAAAAAATACTGATCGTAGATGACAATCCATACATTTTGCGGGGGGTTGGGCTAACGTTAGAGAAGGAAGGATATGAGGTGGTTACGGCCGTGTCCGGTGAAGAAGCCCTGGCCCTCATCAAAAAGACCGGCCTACCCCATCTGGCTCTGGTTGACCTGAACATGCCTGGCATGGACGGCTTTGAACTATGCGAGGCTATTTTCCAGTTTTCCGACCTGCCTGTTATTATGCTGACGGCCATAGATGATGAACAAACCATCGTGGAAAGCCTGGACCGGTACGCTGAAGACTACATCACCAAACCGTTCCGGCCGGCCGAGTTGGCTGCCCGCGTGCGCCGCGTCCTGCGGCGCGTTGGCAGTTTCAATTACACCCTTGATCCCGTCATCACCGTAGACAACTATTTACAAGTGGATTTTCCCGAACGCAAAGCCATTATCAACCGGCAAGAAGTCAATCTCACCCCCACCGAATCCCGCCTGCTCTACATCCTCATGCGCAATGCCGGCCGTACCGTCACCAATCACTTCCTCCTTAACCGCGCCTGGCCTACTGAAGACGCCTACGAAGATCGGCTGCACACTCACATCTACCGCCTGCGCCGCAAAATAGAACCCAATCCCAAAGAGCCGAAATACGTCATTTCCCAATGGGGTACAGGGTATACTTTTCCCGCTCCCAATCACTCGTGACTTTATCCGCTTCCCCCGGCAATCGTATCGTTGTCGTTGGCGTCACCGGTTCCGGGAAAACCACGCTGGCCCGTCAGTTAAGCCATTACCTGGGTTTGCCCCATATCGAACTGGATGCGCTGCACTGGGAAGAAAATTGGACGGCCGTATCCAAATATCGTTTTCGCCAAAAAGTTCAGGCCGCATTGGCCGGCGATTGTTGGGTAGTAGACGGCAACTACAGTAAAGTACGCGATCTCATCTGGCCCCGCGCCCAAACACTCATCTGGCTGGATTACCCGCTTTCTTTTATCTTATGGCGGCAAATCAGCCGCGGTATACGACGAATCGTTACGCAAGAAGAATTGTGGAACAATAATCGGGAAACCTGGCGCAACTTTTTTAGCCGAGATTCACTCATTCTTTGGGCCATCAAAACCCACCCGCGCCGCCGCCGGGAAATCCCGCAATTGCTGGCTCAAGCAGAACACGCTCATTTGCAGGTTATCCATTTACGCTCTGCCAAAGAGACTGAAAAGTGGTTGAAAGACCTGACAGGTTTTTAGAAACCTGTCGGGTCTGGTTGATACGGTTATACTTGACCCATGACACAAACTCTCGTAAATAAAGTAGCGATTGTAACGGGGGCGGGGCGGGGTATGGGCGCTACTATCGCGCATACATTGGCCCAGGCTGGAGCGCAGGTAGCTGTTAACGACCTAAACCCGGATCGGGCGGAACGGGTAGCGGCCGCCATTCGGGCAAGCGGCGGGCAGGCCATCGGCGTCATGGCCGACGTTTCCAACAAATTCCAATGTGTCCATCTGGTGGAAACGACGCGGGAAGAATGGGGGCAACTGGATATTTTGGTCAACTGCGCCGCTATTCATCCCCAATCCACTATTCTGAAAATGGATGAGTGGGCGTGGCAGCGGGTGCTGGACGTGAATCTCAAAGGCACATTTTTTATGAGCCAGCTTTGCGGCCGGGTGATGAATGATGAGAACGGAACGCGGGGCGGGGTGATTATCAATATCGGCTCGACGGCCGGATGGGAGACGCCGCTAGAGAGTCAGGCGGCTTACTGCGCCGCCAAAGCTGGAATGGTCGGCTTTACCCGCGAGTGTGCTCGCGAATATGCGGCTTACGGCATTCGGGTATATGCGCTGCTGCTGCCGGAAGAAACTGCCGCTAACCACCCCCTTTTAAGGGAACACACCCTCGACAAAATATTCTATCTGTGCCACAGGCATAGGGAACAGCCTGCAGACCCCATTATTTTACTGGAAGAATTACCGGCTCATTCCGCAGCAAAAGCGTGAGGCCGCAATTCCCGGCAAATTTTATCCAATTCTGTTAAACGGTTACGCCTGTCTAAATACGTCAACAGTTCCAACGCCTTTTCGCGGATACTTGTCCCTGACAACTCCCCATAGTTAATGCCAAAATCAAAACACACCTCGCGCAGTTCCTGTTCATTGAAGTAACCCACCAACACCCGGCGCAATTTTTGCTTATCCACCACTATATCGTGTCGCGTAGACGGTTTCCTTGTCATTAAATTTGCTGGTACGTTGGCCTGGGCAGACACCTGTTTGCGTTGCGCCGGCGTGTTACCATTAGCATGATCAAACGCCCGCTTAATCCCCACCGCCACCTTTGTCATATCCAGCTTGTCTTTGGAAAGCCAATAATCCAGGCCAAAATTATCGCGCCAATCAAGCAGCATCTCTTGAGGAAAGATGGTCTCACCGGTTATCATCAAACAACCCACGTAAGGGCAGTGCGCTTTTATTTCCTCTACAATTCGTGTCCCTTGCAACAATTCCAAAGATTCGTTACCCAACGTTACGTCGTAACGCATATCTATTGTAGCCGCCGAAAAAGGTTCGCCGTGCTTTTCTGCTTCCACCAATATAGAAATCACTTCATTTGGGTCTGTGGTAATAACAGGATGACATTTTATTACACGAAGATGCGTTGCCAACAGATCGCAAAATTCTTTGTTGTCATCAATGACTAAAATTTTTGGAGGGCCACCGTGGGCTGTGGTGATTTCTTTGGATAAGTCGAGAGTCACTATACCACTTCCTCGTCAATAAATTACACTAATAAACGCTGCTGCAAAAGAACCATATCAAGTTCTTCAGCAGCGTCAATAACAATGTGCTGCAAATTGACTTTGATCGCAAATTTATCAATTTCTGCCCGATCCTGAGATACCCGGACTTCGAAGGGAATAAACGTATCAGCTTTTTGTTCCAGGCCATTTTTGATGTGTTTTGTCAAAAGTCTCATCAAAGATTCAGCTTCAATATCGTTGACGTCAGGAATAAATATTAAAATTGGTTCGGGGAAATCAACTTGTTCGAAATGTCCTACAAAAAGACCATGCTCTCGATAATTTCCGGCAACTTCATCCAGCAATGTTTTTATGACAAAGTACACACTGTCCGCTTGGGTAGGGTCTACACTTATTAGTTGCTGGAAATTTTCAAGCGTCAGGCGGATTAGCGTCCATTGGGGGCGGGCCACGGCCGTAAGCCCATTACGCGCATACAAACAATGTTTCAACCGGGAGCGTGTCCATAAAAACGTAGGTAAGTCGGAAAAGGGGTGCATATGAGCATATTTAACAATAGTATCAACCCGCTCAGGAAAATTCCGCAACGCAATCTGAGCTTGTTCCGCGTGCCTGGTCACTTCTCCCCAACTTGTTATTGCCTTATCAACGTCAAATCTTTGCAGCTGTTGCAGCGCCTGCCAATACCAAAAAACAGCTTGAACAGCATACTTATACTCATCAAGATCAAATTCACCTTTCACATAATAATTCAGCACATTATATTTGCGCAGCGTATCTTCCATGTAAGAACGGGATTCTTCTCCACTAACCACAACCGTTATAGGCTGCGCCGGTTTAGAAACCAATTCAGCCAAAAGCCTTATGCCACCCGCTTCGTTCTTCTGCCGCTGCGCCCGCTCCATTCCCACTTCACCCACATGTAAAGCCATATCCACTGACACAAAGTCAATATCATACTCATCCAGAAAAAACAACGCTTCGGAAAAACTATGTGCCTGATAAATTTTGACACGATCCGCCATACGCGCGGGTAATTCTCTCAAGGCTATCTGGACAAACATCCTGAGCTGAGCATTAAACGCCGCTTCATCTTCTACAATCAAAAAGGCTCTCTCTGATCTTGCCATAAGCATACTCCTCAATCAGATGCTTTCTCAATGTTTTCCTGAGAATGACCGTTTGGACGCAACGTAATTCTAAATGTCGTCCCTTCTCCCTGAGTACTAACCACATCAATGTGTCCGCCAATACCCTCTACAAAATCACGTGTCCAGAAGAGGCCAAACCCTAAACCGGTTTCTTTCGTTGACCAACGCAGATCAAAGACTTTTTCGATATTTTCCGGACTGATCCCAATACCATTGTCGTGAATTTCTACAATAATGTGCTGATCATCCTGACAATAACTGCGGATTTGCAAATGGCCCCCCTGAAAATCTCGTGATTTAATCGCCTCTACCGCATTCTTCAAAATAATCCGGAAAGATTCTGTCAACATATCCGGCGAAGTAAATATGTCCGGCAAATTATTATCCAGATTCATCTCCACTTGAATTCCTTCAGAAGCATGGTCAGGAATCACCTTGTCTCTGGCTATTGTCAGACAAGTATTCACATTGGTAGATTTATCATCCACAGCTACCCAAGGTTCATGAAGCTGGTTTAAGATTTCCGCAATTTTATCAAGACGGGCCATAATTCTGGGCATTGATTGGAGAATTTCCTGGCGCGTATTTTCATCAACCTGGTCGAGATAATTGAATAATTGCAATTGGCCCCGTATAAAACCGATGTGATTGCGGAAATTATGGACAGATTTGGAAGCGCTAAACGCCATTTTCCCAAAGACCAGGGCTACTTCTCGTTGTTCTTCAGCCGCTTCTCGCTGTTCTTCAGCTGCTTTTCGTTGCTCTTCAGCCACTTCCCGCTGTTTTTGGATCTCATAATACAAACGGGCATTATAGATACCGGCAGCGGCTTGGGCGCCAAATGCTTCCAACAGTTCCCGCTCCCCACGGCTCAAACTTCGAGACCGCGAGGCAGCAAACAGATTGCCCACAAATTCATCTCCCAAAAAGAAGGGCACTGCAATAACCAGCTTAATGTCTAAGGCATCTTGAATGCCCCGAATTATATTAAGAGACGCTGCCGGTATAATCGGTGTGAACAAGTCAAACAATTCTGTGCTGGTTACAATTTCTTGCTTTTGGGCGGCCCGGGTACTCAAATTATCTTTATAATAAGGATCATTCACATACACACGGGCGATTCTGGGATCAGTAATACTTACGGGATGATCAGGGTCCAGGTTAGAGATTTGCTGTTCCCATTGACGGATTTGGGACATGGTGGCAATGTTCTCATTTACGTAAAAACCGTGAATGGGTAAGGCGTCGTCTTCCCTGTTGTAAGCAGCTACGGCCGCACCTGCAAACCCCATATTTGTAACAACACCTTCAGCAATATTTTGTAAAACATCCGACATCTCTGTTCCCAAATCTGTCTGGAGTTGCAGTATTAATTTCTGAGCCAGGTTAGCTTGAAGCCGACGGCTCTCTCCCTCAATAGCTGCGGCTGCCTGACGGCCAAAGGCAGCCAGAATCAGTTTGTCTTGTTTTCTGATTTTCCCCCGTTTCATAGCAAACAAATTGCCTACCACTTCATCGCCGAGAAAAAATGGCACAGCCACAACTTCTTCTACGTTCAATTCCGCCTGAATCCCGCTAACGATAGGTCGCGCTATATCAGGCAAAATGGGACGAAACAGGTCAAACATATCTTTACTGACCATAACACTGTCATACCGAGCTTGGTCTGCGCGTTTAGCGGCTTCACCCGCCACGGCAAAAGCCTCCGGAGAAGGATTGTTGTTCGCTTTTTCCAGCGCGAGTACGGCCTCCCTTTCGGCTTCAATGGCTTGACGGCCAGCGTTAATCGCTTTAATACTTAGATTTTGGGCATGTTTAGAATCAAACACAGAAACACGAGCCACGGATGGGTCTGACATACTTACTGGATAACCAGTCATATCGGAAATTTCCTGCTCTAATTGGTTCAATTGTTCGGGACGAATCACCTCTGGATCCAAATAAAAAGCTCGCACAGGTAAGACGTCGCCTTGTTCATAAGTAGCAACCATAGCCCCCGCATAATCAAGCGCTTGCACAACGTCAAAAACAACACCCTCCAAGCGGCCTTGTAAACCCTCTTCCACGGGTCGCTGATCAATCGTTTTCCGGACAGACGTTTGGGAAATCTGTCTTTGCACTATTTTCCGGGTAATGCGGTTTAGGAGCCAAGCAACAGGAGGAATGTTGGCTAACCAGGCGCCGGTCCGGGAACGAATAAATTTGTTGATAAAAGGAGGGAGCGATCTTGTTGATTGCTCTGTCTCGTTGAGTGCTGGTTTTGAAGACATATTGTATTCGGGTTGACGCCAATTAGTTTTACTAAAACTGGCGATTCGGTAAAGAGAAGTTTTTTCACTTTGTCTCTAAACATTATAACTTTTTTAATTATCAAGTAAAGCGGTAAAGAATGAAGAACGGGTAAAATTTCCCGTTTCAAATAAAACATAGGCGTATGGTTCGCTGACCTTAATTTGTTTTATTATACAAGAGGGAGGAGGGGGTACGGCCGTTGTCCCCCACCCCCACCCTTGCTATACTCCAAAACATGGAACAAACGGAAATCGAAACAACCCTGGAACGCATTTTACCCAGAGTCACCAAACCGGGCCGCTACACCGGCGGCGAATACAACCAGGTCGTCAAGGATTGGGTCGAGACCGACTACAAAGTGGCCCTCGCCTTCCCCGACATCTACGACATCGGCATGTCCAACCTGGGGCTGATGATCCTCTACGACATCATCAACAAACACCGCAGCCTGCTGGCCGAGCGCGTCTACGCCCCCTGGGACGACATGGAAACACTCATGCGGCAGCGCGGCCTGCCCCTCTTTTCCCTGGAAACCAAACAGCCCGTCCGGAAATTTGACATGTTGGCCTTCTCCCTGCCCTACGAACAACTGTTTACCAATATTCTCAACATGATCGATCTGGCCGGGATGCCGGTGCGCTCGGCCGACCGGGGCGAAAATTATCCCCTCATTATTGCCGGAGGCCACGCCTGCTACAACCCGGAACCAATGTCGCCTTTCATTGACGTATTTGTGATTGGCGAAGGGGAAGAAGCGATCCTGAAAATAATCGGTGTGATGCGGGCCGCCCGCCACCTGGACAGGGAAACGCAGCTGCGCTACATCGCTCAGATTGAAGGCTGCTACGTTCCTCGTTTCTACGACGTAACCTACCACGACGACGGCACGATACAGGCCATCACCCCCAATACGCCGGAAGCGCCGCCTAAAGTGCTGAAAACCATCGTCCCCGTTATGCCGCCGCCCGTTACCGACTTCATCATCCCCTTCATCGAGACAGTACACAACCGCGCTCCCATTGAAATTATGCGGGGCTGCACGCGTGGCTGCCGCTTTTGCCACGCCGGGATAGTGACGCGCCCGGTGCGGGAACGACCGGTGGAAGAAGTGTTGGACGCCATGGAGCAAATCCTGGAAAAGACGGGGTATGAGGAAATCGCCTTGCTCTCTCTTTCTTCCAGTGATTACACCAACGTGCTGGAACTGACGAAAAAGATAGGCGAACAGTTCAGCCATCGGGGATTAAACATCTCCCTGCCCTCCTTGCGTATTGAATCCGTTTCCACAAAGCTGATGGACAACCTGGGGGACAGCCGCCGGGGCGGGTTTACCCTGGCCCCGGAAGCAGCCACGGAGCGGATGCGCAACACCATCAACAAATCTGTATCCCACGAGGAACTGCTGGAAACGGTGCGAGAAATCTACCGGCGTAACTGGCGCACCATCAAGCTCTACTTCATGATCGGCCACCCGTATGAGACGTTGGAGGACGTGGCGGCGATTGCCGACCTGGCGAAGCAGGTGTTGGCCGAGGGGCGTAAATTTCACGGCAAGAAGGCCAGCGTCAACGTGGGGGTCAGCACGTTTATTCCCAAGCCACACACACCGTTCCAGTGGGAGCCGATGGATGACCTAGATCAGGTGTACGCCAAGCTGGATTTGCTGCGGCAGGCGTTTCGCGGGCCGGGGCTGCGGCTGCGTTCCAATGATCCGCGAGAGTCGGTGTTTGAAGGGTTCCTCAGCCGGGGCGACCGGCGCATGGCGGAAGCAGTGGAACTGGCCTGGCGTAAAGGGGCCAGATTTGACGCCTGGCGGGAGCATTTTAAGGAAGCGGCCTGGACGGAGGCGTTGGCGGAAGCGGGCTTAGAGCCAGCCTTCTATACGCATCGCCGGCGACGCATTGACGAGGTGTTTCCCTGGGAGCATATTGACGTGGCGGTGACGAAGAAGTTCCTGACGCAGGATTATTTGATGAGTCAGGTACAGGGGACGCGGATTGACTGCCGGGAGCAATGTTTTGCCTGCGGCATCCTGCCCAAGCTGAAGGATTTACGCCGGGAGACGATGGACGAAGCCTGGAAGTGTCCGCCGGTACGGAAACGGCCGTCGCATAAAGAGACGGCCGTGAAAACACCTACGGTAGAAGGGATTCCCCTGCCGGTAATTCAGTAATTGAGTAATTAATGAGCTAACAGTTTGGGTAGAATGGAGCGCAGTTCGGCAGGGATCACGACGAGTAATTCGCCATCCACCGTCGCTTCTGCCAGCAGGCCGCACAGCCGCAGCCGCCCCATGACACTTTCCGGCTCGTGCCATTTCCAGTGGGAAGAATCATCCATATCATCGTCATATTTGTCGGCAAACTGCTGCCAGGGAATACGGCCGTCGCCCGCCAGCACAAAACCCAGCGCCTCCCGCTCCGTATCCGTCAGTTTCTCTATCACGCGGACGACGTGCGTCTCGTCGCTCAATACCGAGATCAACAAATCCACCAACTGCCCCTTGCGGTAGCCCGACCAGCCGCCCCAGGGAATAACCTTGTGCCCCATGGCTGTCAGTTGATCTTTTGTATACAGCGGTAATATTTTCGCCAATGAAGGGTCTGGCGTTGTTATTTTAGTTTGCAATTTAACGCGCTTCTTCCGATCTCGTTCCGCCATCTCTTGCTGCATACGTTCCCAGCCAGCCATTACCCCATCCAGCGCTTCCCGGCGATCCAAAAAGTCCAGCAAATCTTGAGCCAGTTTATAATCAGGGTCCATTTGCAGCGACAATTCCACACTGCCACGGGCCGCCTCATATTCTTCTTCGGCGATGGCTATACGCGCCTGAGCATACGCATAAAAAGCCATTTCCTGCGGATGGAACCGTTGTTTTTCCGCCAGCGGCGCCAAAAAATCTGTGGCTTCTTCCAGCCTTTCTTCATCAATGAGATAATGCGCCAAGTTAACGCGGGGAAAAACGTACAGCGGGTCTATATCCAATGCTGCCTGAAACATTTTTCTGGCCTGATCGTGTTTTTTCTGCAAGGCGTAGACGGTACCCAGATTATTGTAAGCGGTTTTATTTTTGGGGTCCATAGATAAAATTTTCTGGAAATGTTGTTCAGCTTCGGCATATTCAGCTGCGTGCAGGGCTACCTGACCTTCGAGAAGCAAGTCAACAATGTGATCCGGATACGTTTCCTCCGGTTCATCACTGATCTCATAAGTGAGCAGCTTAACCGGCCGCCACTGACCGTTTTGCCACATGTTAACTTGTTCATTCGGGCCAATTTGCCCGGCTTGCTGAAGTATTTGCAAGGCGCGCAGCCGCTCGTGATCGGGGCCAGCCTGACTCAGGCCAAAACGACGCAGGACGGCGTATGCCTCCGGCGTATTTATCAATTCCAGAAAACTGATGCCGGCGTCCGCCTGATCTTCTTCCCAAAGCATTTTTTCGGCGAACACAATAATTTGCGGATACCGGGTCAGGAATTGGCGTAGCCGTTTTTGCCAGGCTTTTTCAGAAAGTGCCTCTGCCTGTTCAACCAGTTCCATAAATTCAACCAGGGCTTCGCGGGGCAGCAGTTCGTAACTGTGGAAGTAGGGGTATCTGTCAGCGTAACCGGGGCCGGGACGGCCGTCGCGCATAGCGTCCAATTGCAACAACATACGGGGTGAATTGTCATTGACTTTGAGCAAACGCCGCCGCGCCGGGCGAAAACGGCCCAGATTGGCTTCGGCAATTGCCAGGAACGTTTGCACCTGGTCGTAGTGGCCGGGAGGCAGTTCCGGGCCGACT
The DNA here is from genome assembly GCA_027054335.1 of Ardenticatenaceae bacterium. Lineage (GTDB taxonomy): Bacteria > Chloroflexota > Anaerolineae > Promineifilales > Promineifilaceae > JAJRTP01. Next base: position 10,757 of record JALUPA010000537.1, on the reverse strand, counting down.
TCTGCTTTGGTTAACGGCCGTAACAGTTCATACACGCTCTCATCTTCACCCAAAATAGCGGCTGCTTCCGCCTTCTTGAGACGGTTGCTGGTATCAGGCGGCTCTACATCGCGCAACTGCCCCCAATATTGGCGCGCTTCCTCTTCATGCCCCGTCCAGGCCAGATAGCGGATGATATTACTTAACGCCTGGATGTTGTCGGGATAATTGGTAATGACCTGACGAGCAATCTTAATCGCCTCTTGCGGTTTGCCGTCATAAAACAACGCCAGCGACATATTGTTCCACGGCGGCGGCCAATCACCCAGGAACTTGACGGATTTCTTGTTCAGGCCTACACAACCGGCATAATTGCCGGTTTGCAGGGCGCGCTCCCCTTCCTCCATAAACAGCAGTCCTTTTTCCACCTTGTCCACCGGACGCTGTAACAATTGCACAACAAAAGCTATTTCTTCTTCCAACGCAGCAATGGCCTCCTGCACAAATACCGGGTCTCGTGTCTCCAAATCATATTTCAGTACCATACGAAATGCGCGTAAGGCAGAGGCCTTCAGGTTCAGGCGCATAAAAATAGAAGCCAGCGGCAGCCAGTACTCCTTCTCACCGCTCAAATTCATGGCTATTTCATACTCGTTAACGCCGGCCCAAAGGTAATTTGCCTTAACATAAGCGTATCCCAGCCAGTAGTGCAGGTCGGCCACCTTGGGGTATTTTTTCAAATATGGCGTTAACAGGGAAATGGCTTCAGCAGGACGGTCGTTGAAAATTAAATCATCCGCCTCTGCCAGAGCGTCTGCCAATTCGGGACTGGGACGCTTTTGCTTCGGCCGGCGGAAAAATGGTTTACGTCGTTTTTTGGGCTTACGTTTTTTCACAACAAATACCTCACAATTTATAATACGTGCCGCGTGAAGACCTGAAGGCGTGACACCGGATTATCTTCTCGCATCACGTTTTCACACATCATCAATCTTACCCTATTTGCCGGATTGGTACTATATTTCCCAAGCGTAGTAAACTACCGTTTACCTCGGAATTATGATAAACTGACACATCTTTTTTAGGAGCGCAGATAGATGATTGATGTAAACCAATTACGCCGCGGCACTAGCTTTACGCATGACGGCAATTTATACAAAGTAACCGAATACAGCCACAAAAAACCGGGGCGGGGCAAAGCCACTATTCGCGTCAGCGTGAAGGATTTGCGCACCGGGTCCAACTTGCAGCTCACCTTCACCTCTGGCGACCGGGTGGAAGATATTCGCCTGGACAAACGCACCTATCAATACTTGTATGACGACGGGCAGTTTTACGTTTTTATGGATACGGGCACGTATGAACAAAAACAACTGCCCCACGCCGTTATGGCAGCAGACAAACAGTACCTGCGGGATAATATGGAACTGGAATTATTGTCCTATGAAGGGGAAGTGCTGGACTATGTATTGCCTAAATCTATGGAGTTTGAAGTGGTAGAAGCAGAGAACGCAGTGGCCGGCGATACAGCAACCGGGGCGACTAAAACTGTGGTCACCGATACGGGATTGAAGGTCAAAACACCCCTATTTGTCAATACGGGCGACCGGATCAAGGTTAACACAGAAACAGGCGAGTATATTACCCGCTTGTAGACTCTCAGCCTTGTGATACCGTAAAAAACGGCCGTATCACGGCCGTTTTTCGTTTCCCATTGCCAACTTTCCCACTTTTTTTGTACAATCACTCCCAATTACTCAATTACTAATTACTCAATTACCCATGACCGAAACCGATCAACCTACACAATGGACAACAAAATGGGGCGACAATCTGGCTTTGGCCGGCTGTGACGCCTGCGATACCATCTATCTGATCCCCTACGACAAGGCCCCTCTGCCTTGCCCTCTGTGCGGGCAAGGGGAACTGCTTCTGCTGGATGAGGACGCCGACCGGCCCGTTTACACCCAGCCACCGGAATTGGCCGTCCCCTTTTCCGTGCCGCAGGAAAAACGAGAACGCATATTGAAACAGTTTACCTCCAGCGTCTGGATTAAACCGGACGATTTGAAGCTGGACAGGTTAAACGGCCGTACCCAACCCATTTACCTGCCCATGTGGCTGGTAGACGCCGACGTACAGGCCCAATGGCAGGCGGAAACCGGCTACAACTACGAAATTGTCAGCCACCGGGAGCAGTACCAGGGCAACGAATGGCGCACCCAGCGTATCAAAGAAACCAAAATCCGCTGGGAACCGCGCGTCGGCCAGTTGCAGCGCCATTACGACAACAAAACAGCCCCCGCCCTGGAAGAACATGACGCCTTTGCCCAAAAACTGGGCCGCTACCGTCTGGAAGAAGCGGAACCGTACCGGCCGGAAACCGTTCAAGAGGCGCTGGTGCACCTGCCCAACCGTCCCCCAGACGACGCCTGGACGGAGGCACAGATTGCCTTGAACCAGGCTGCTCAGGAGGAGTGCCGCCAGGCCGCTGCCGCCGATCACATCCGCCAGTTTCGTTGGACAGCGACGTATGCTAACCAAAACTGGACGCAGTTGCTTCTGCCTCTCTACACGACCTGGTACAAGGATGACGACGACCGGCCGCAAATGATTTACCTACACGGGCAGACGGGCAAGCTGTACGGCAGCCGCCGCGCCTCCATGAAAAAGGCGCGTAAATACGCCCTGATGATGCTGGCCCTGGCGGCGCTGGCCGGGGCGGCCGCCTTCTTTTTCTTCCTGCTGGGAATATTTGTGGCTGCGGAGATTTTGGCATTGGCGACGCTGGGATTTCTGGCGGCGGTGTTCTTTGGCATTCTGGCCATCGTGCCGGTGGGCCTGGCCTGGTATACCAATCACACGGCGGCTATTAACGAATTATCATAGGTAAGAACAGTTCAAAGCTGGGAACAAAGGTGTACACCGCACCTACAACGTCGTAACTGGCGCTGTTACTGTGAGCTGCCCGCGCCCCGCCGGCAATGACGTCGCCGTTCCAGCTCATGGCAATGTCATAACCCAGGGCTTCCTGACGGCTGTCGGGCGTGGTCAAAGTGCGAGCATGAGACCAGCCACTCGGCCCTGTGAACAGGTGGATGGCCCCGCTGCCATTGAGCCAGGCTCCGATTGCGGCCAGTTGCCCGGAGCTATCCAGCTGCGCCGACTGACCGAATTTTCCGTAGAAACTATCCGGCCGCGTGAGAACAGTAGCCTCACTCCAGGTTAAGCCGCTCGCGGTAAATATATAAGCGTGACCGGCGCCGTTGCCGGGCGCGCCAATCAATAGCGTGGCCTCATCATCAGCGATGTCCAACGCTGCCCCAAACTCGTCAAGTTCTGCGCCGTCTGAGGGCGTCAGCATTTCATCATAATCATAAGAACCGCCTGTAGACCGTTCATATAGATGGACAGCGCCATAAGTGATGAGCGGGCCGTCTGGCGCATAGAAACCGGCCACAAGTAGCGTCGAACCATCATCACTCAGAGCCATGCTGCGACCCAACCCGGCCTGGCCGCCGGTTGGTCCCTCAATCCGCTGCGCCTGGTACCACACAGTCTCAAACTGAGTGAATCTGTATACGGCTCCGGGTTGATTGCTGCCGACCCGAACGCCGGGCGCGCCTGCAAAAATGTAAGCACTGTTATTGGTAATAGCCACGGATGAACCGCGAAGGTCGTAAGAAGATTGATTCGTATCGCTGACCGGCAGTATCGTTTCTACAGACCACAAGCTGCCATTGGAGGAGTAGAGATAGGCAGCGCCAATATCGGTATACCCGCCTGAATCATGGAATGGGGCGCCGACCACGATCTCATAATCGGGGCCAGCGGCTACAGCCACGGCCGCGCCAAATTTATCGCCGGCCGCGCCATCCGACGCCGTTAAACGTCTTACCTCCGTCCAACTGTTCCCACTGCGCTGATAGACATAAACTTGTCCCTGGTCCGCCCGCCCGCCCACCGCATGTCTCGGCGCACCGACTACCAGCACTTGACCATCACGGCTGATGGCTACGGCCGTACCAAATTCATCACTGGTCGCCTTGTCTGACGCCAACAGCTTCTGACTCGGCACATATGTTGTCGGCACATATGCTGCCGAAGACGGAATCGTCTGAAGCTCAGTCGCCCTCGCCACACTTAAAAAGACGAGAAAAAGGAAACACACGATGAAAAAGGCTGCGGTTGTCTGCTGTTTGAAGAAGGAGTGAATTTTCACAACACACTAATCTGTGATCATTTTCATTTGTTGTGGCGCGCATCGCACGTGAGTAACTCATTTATGATACGCATGACACCTTATCTTATGCCGTCATCTTACCACACTCCTTCACATTTTCCAATAACGCGGCGCTGCCCGAACTGCTGTGAAATGGGGGCGTTGACGGGCAGTGCCGCCGCCGAAGGGTGGATGTCTGAATTTCAGTGGGGATAGAATTCTGCTATACTGTGTTGATGGTACAGAACAGCCCTTGTCCCACGCTGTTTCGCCAGAGCGGTGCAGGCAGTATGGATAATCAGTCCGCTATCCTCAACCGTCTTACCACCCAACTCAATGAAACGGAATCAAGAACTTGTTGTCTTGAATTGGGGCTTGATTATGAAGATTTGGAGGGCGGCAGCCGCGCCGGCAAAGCGCGTGAACTGATCACTTACTTAGCCCGGAGAAACCGGCTGCCAGAGTTAACAGCGTATGTTGAACGGGAACGGCCGTAATAATAAAAAAACGCTGCCTCTCCCTGTCACTCCGAGGCATCGAGGAGTCTTTCGACTTGGGCATGACAGGGCGTAAGATTCCTCCCGCTGGTCGGAATGGCGGGTTAATCACGTGGCCGCCGGCCTGGGCAATTTGCACCGCAGCCGCTTGGCCTATCCCGGAATTTGATCCGGTTATCACACATATCTTTTTGTCCATTGTTTTTATCTCTGCCACACCAACAATAAATATTGTTCCATTGCCTCTCTCAGCGTATCTGATCACCTGTTTCCCAAAATATCGTCCACCCTGACGGCCGTCTCAAAGAAGCAATCGGTTGCCGCATACAAAGCACGCCACAACTCGTCATGAGTCAATTGCGCGGGGAATGTTCGCTCCAACGCAGAAAGTCGCTCTTCTGGCAACTGATCCACTTCCCGAAAGTGACGTATCTGGCAATGACAAATCAGCCCCTCCAGTTCGATTGTCCGGTTGCGAATCTCCTCAAGATAATACGTGGCCCGCCACAACTGCCCACGTTTGAGAGAAACTGCGACGTGTGTTACGTAATGCCAGATTGAATCCAGTCTTCGCGTGTATGTCGCCTCAATGTCTGCTTCAGTTTTTTCGGCCCATGATTCGTGCAAAACATCTTGAATTTTGCCCGTGCGATCAAATATCACTTTCCAATTCGGAGTACGCGCGGAAAGCGCCGCCAAAGACTGAAATGAGATGTCAATTTCCAAAAAATCTTCAAGTATAACAGCGTACAAACCTGTTTCCGGCCCGCGAATGTCGGTGAACCGCCATAAAACGGGCAGCAACTCCCGTATCACCGATTCCCAATCCCGGAATACAGTCAGGGCATCCTGTTCCTCACTTGTTACGACAGCCAGATCAATGTCGGAGAACGCATCCTTAAACCTGTAAGCGCCCGACCCCACCAGCAGCGCCCCGCCAATACGCCGGTCAGCTTCCAGCGCCTCCAGCAATTTTTCAAGCGCTTCCTGACGGGATTGACTGTTATAAAGCTGCATAATACCAATTATCCAGGCAAACGGCAGATTTTGTCATTTCATCATTTTACCCCCTTCGGCGTTCAGGTGACAGTCACTTGAAAAAGTGACTGTCACCATCCGTGCAAATCTGCCAAATCTGTTTCACCTGTGTACCCATCACGGCCGTACCCGCGCCACCCCCATCTCATTCACCACATAACCGGGAAAAATATCCGCCAGTTGGGGATTATTAAGCCGCTTGGCAATAATGTCTCCCAATACGTCTCGGTAATCGGTGGTAATGGCCAGGTCGCCGGGGCCGGCCAGTTGCTCGTCGTGCAGGCCGGGCCATTGGGCAAACACCTGCCCGCCGTTAATGCCGCCGCCCATGACCATCATCATGTTGCCGTGTCCGTGATCTGTCCCCAGACCGCCGTTTTCCTGCACCCGCCGGCCGAACTCGGACATGACGACGACGGTGACGTTGGTAATCTGATCCGGCAAATCTTCGTAAAAGGCAGCCAGCCCGGCAGCCAACTGCCTCATCAGATTGGCTTGCGCCCCTTCTACGTTCCCCTGGGCTACGTGCGTATCCCAGCCGCCCAAATCTACGCAGGCCACTTCCACGCCCACGTCCGCCTTGATGAGCTGGGCGACGACGCGCATCGCCTGGCTGAATTCGTTTTCCGCATAGGCCCGGCCGTTCGCCTGATACCGCTCCGTCTCAATGCGGCTCAGCACATCAATAGAAGCAAACGTCTGCGCCGCCGCGCCGGTAAGCAGATCGTTCCGCTGGTTATAGAGCGCATTCAGCAGCGCCGTCATCTCCCCCACGCGCTCAGCCGGCCCGGCCAGATGGTAGTCGGCTATGGATTGCAGGGCGGTGGCGGAGACGGCTCCGGTGAGAGAAGCGGGCAGCATGTCGCCAATGCCTACGGCGCGCAGAGCGGAGTTGTTGCCCGTGTCCAGCGTGGCCAGATGGCGGGAAAGCCAGCCGGTGTAATCACCGTTTTCCGCCGCGCCGCGCTCCATCAAATCCATCGCCTCAAAGTGGGAGCGGGTCTCGTCCGGCGAGCCGGTAGCGTGGACAAAGGCCATGTGCCCCGCGTTGTAGATGGGGTGCAGGTCGGCCAGGGCGGGATGCAGGCCAAAGAAGCCGTCGAGGTCGAGGGTACGGCCGTTCTTCGCTTTGTTGTCGTCGGGACGGGGGATGCCCAGGTAAGGGCGGCGGGCGTAATATTGGTCGTCGCCGTGCGGCACGACCATATTTAACCCGTCCGCGCCGCCGCGCAGGAAGATGCAGACCAGGGTATCCCCGGCCGGCCCCTTAAGCGGGTCGGCCAGGGTAATGCGCGGCAGCCAACTAGGCAGGGCCACCAGGCTGTTGCCCAGCAGCAACCCCGCTGCCGACTGAAAACTGCGGCCCAAAAACGTCCTGCGGCTTACTTCGCTGTATTCCTGACAATGGGTACAGGTTTTGGTATTCATGTTTACCTCCGGTACGTGATGCGTGATGCGTATTGCGTATCTCCCCTGCTCCTCTGCTCCTCCGCTCCCCTGCTCATCACGTCCACTGGAAAGACGGGCTGGCGAGCATGAGAGCCACGCTGTCTTTGAGACGCATCTGCGTATCTGGGTCGTCCAGGGGGCCATTGCCCGCGTAGCTGGTAAAGAGGGATTGTTCGTCAGGGGTGAGGGCACGGCCGTAAACTAATCCGGCAAATAATTGGAGAACGTCTACGGCCGTTTCCGCCTTTCCCGCCGCTACAATTTTCTCCAGCGGCGGGGCCGCGCCGGGCAGTTCGCTGTGCAGCAAGGCGATGGCAAAGTTCCAGCGGGGCAGCAAGTTGGTGGCCCAGGCGGAGGAAACGTCCGGGTAGCCGTTGGGGGGCGGCCAGTGGAAGGGCAGTTGCCCCAAGCGCTCCAGCCAACGGCCAATCACCCGATTGCGGTTAGGGCTTAAGTCAGTGTTCAGGGCGCGCAGGGCGGAGATCATGTAGGTGTACGGCCGTTTCAGCTTCGGCGGCGCGGCGGCAAACTCATCCGAAAGGAAAATAACGCGCAGCATCGCTTTAATGTCTCCATCCGTCTCCGTAAACGTCTGGGCGACGCGCTGCACCAATTCTTCCGGCGGTTCGTCAGCCACAAAGCGGCGCGCCAGCTTGAAGGCGATGCGCCGCGCTGTGGCCGGATGCGTGACCAGCATTTCCAGCAACTCGTCCAGTTCCGCCTCTCCCTGCCCGGCAAACGTCTGGCCCAGCACCGTTTTTTGCCCGAAATCGTGCGCCTCCTGGCGGAAAACCACCTGCCCCGCCTGCCGGCCGCGCCGCCGCACACTCCAACCGGTGAGGATACGGGCCGCTTCCTGCACGTCATTTTGGGTGTACCCGGCGTTGACGCCCAGCGTGTGCAGTTCCATCAGCTCGCGGGCGTAATTTTCGTTGGGATTCTCTTTGGTATTATGGGCGTTGTCCAGGTAGAGGAGCATCGCCTGGCTTTTGGCGGAAGCCCAGAGCAGGTCGCGGAATTTACCCAGGGCGTGCGGCCGGATCACGTCCCGGTCGTCTATAATTTTCGCCAGGGGCATCACCTGGTTCTTGCGCAGGTAGATGTTGAAATGGTCTGACCAAAACTCCACCAGCGCCTCGTACAACTGGCGGCGGGAGTAGAGGGCGCGAAAGATGGTGGAGCCAATCAGTTCCACAGTCGCGTCTTTCCGGTCCTGCTCGATGAGCTGCGTCACATCCATCTGGTACAGCGTCAAGTTGCGCAGGAGCAAATCGGCGGCGGTATCTTCGATGCTGTCCGGGTCTAGCTGCTCTTCCAGCCAGGCGGCCAGCCCCATTTGCCGCGCCCGTTCCAGATCGCCGGGACGGGGGCCATAACCGGCTCGATTGAGCAGGCGCAGAATAGGATCGGGGGTAGATACGGCCGTATCCGGCGCTGGCAGCGTCAGGTCGGCCGGCAGTTCGCCCTGGGCCAGTTCCCGCCCGATGGCGCTGCATCCGGCGGTTCCGGCGGCTACGGCCGTCAGACTGCCCAGTTTGAGGAAATCGCGTCGGGAAAGAGACATTTTTTAGTGTGCAGTGTGCAGTGTGCAGTGTTCAGTGTTCGGTGGCGGTGCGGGCGCGCGGTTCGCTGACCACTGAAGACTGTTTACTGAAAACTGCCAACACGGCCGCTCCTACGGCCATAATGCCCACAATGGGGGCGAAGACGAACCAGCCGACGAGGGGAACCAGGACAGCCAGTTCGTATACAATCGCCCCGCGCAGGAGGAAGTGGATGTCAGAATGATTGTCGGACAAGGGGGCAATGCGCCGCCCCAGCAGGCGGGACAGCCCCGCGCCGCCGATGGAACCCAGCATCATGCCCAGGAAGAGGATGATGAAGGCGCTGGTTTGCAGCAGCCCGGCATTGGATTCAAAGTTTGCCAGCGACCAGAAGAGGAGTACAGCCGTAACCGGCAGTCCCACGGCAAAACTCTTACCCGGCGACTTGTCCAGACGGCGCGCCGCCCGTTCCGTCACCTGGGGCATGAGCAAATTCAAGGCCACCAACAAAGCCGGTACGCTAATCAGAATGCCGATAACAATAAACAAAACAGTATACACGTCAGCCATTTTTGACCTTCCCTATCATCTGAGGCGGCGCAGTTTTATCCGCAGATTCACGCAGATTTTGTCTGTGCCATCTGTAGATTGTTTTCTGCGCCGCAGCCCATTACTGTCTATTGATACAGGGTGAATGCCAAAAAGTTGCAATGCGTCTGTAAAATGTTTGTAAAATGTGGTTGTTGGGGGAAAGGGGAACGTGAAGGCGCGAGAAGTTGCGCCTATTCTTGCGACAGCAAGGCGTCAAATTCTTGTGCCGCGTCAATCAGCAGGCCGCGGGGCGCGGTGAGGCTGAACATGGCCCACTGGTCGTCGTGGGGGAAATTGTCCAGAAACCAGGCCAGTGTTTCGATTTGCGGTTCCTGGTTGACCGCTTTCAGGGCGTTGCTTAACCAGCCTGGAGGATAGTTGTCGGCGGGGAGGCTGTCTGTTTCGCCGTCGAATGTGTTGGCGGCGTTGATGTATACCGGTTTTCCGGTGGTGTATTCGTACTGGTTGATAATCGCAAGCCAATCCCGGTAAATGCGGAAGCCGGCTTGCGCCGCGCCCCATTCTGGGCGGCGTAAATCCATGAGCGGTTCTTGCGCTCTTTGGCCGGGGGGGATTTGCGGGTCGTCTACACGGCCGAAGGCCTGGATGGCAAACCCGTCGGGCGCGGCGCTGCTGGCGCCTTGTTCCATTTTGGCGGCGGCGGCGGCGTTGACGGCGGCGGCGACGCTGTTCATGTAGTTGAGCCAGGGGACGTCAATCTGCCAGGTTTTGGCGCCGTTCTGGTCGCTGTTCCAGGGGGCCACCGGCCCGACGATGACGCGCGTCTGGCTGTTTTCGCTGCGAATGGTTTCCAGGGCGTTGTCGCGGCCGGCCGGGTCGGCGTTGTAGCCGTTAAAGAGGCGGGCGTACCAGGCGGGCGTTACCGGGTTTTCCGGCGTCTGGCTGTTGGCGGCGGCCGTGTTGTAGTTGCTGCCGATGATGTAGCCGTAAACGCCGGCCAGCCGCTGGTCCCGCGCCAGCCGCCGCAGGTATTGCAGGTAGAGGTCGAGGGCGGCGTAGTCGTCGGGCGGGGGCAGGCTTTGCCCCTGGTCGTATTCTACTCTGACGAGAACGCGCAGTCCGTTGTCGTTGGCTTGCCGGACGCGCTGCGCCAGGTCGTCAATGCCCCAGTACGGCTCTTCGGCCAGTTGCGCGTAGGTGATTTCTACGTCCCACCCCTGACGGCCACGCCATTCCCGCGCCGGATTGGCCATAACGAGGCCGAGTTTGGTGGGCACAAGCTGGTTTGTATCGGGAATGGGGGTGGTTACGGCCGTTTTCAGTGTGGCCCAAAGCTGGCAGCCGGTATCGCAGTTGTAGTAGAGGTTGAGAGGAGCGGCGTCGGGCGGGTAGCGCACTTGCCATTTCCACTGCCACACGCCGGCGGCGTTTTGCGCGCCGTGTTCCACCAGGGTTGTTTCGGCGCCGGCCATTTCC
>JALUPA010000536.1 GCA_027054335.1 Ardenticatenaceae bacterium | reverse complement strand
ACCTCGCTCCTGGACGCCACGGCCTTCCTCTACAGCGGCCCCAACCCCGTCCAGACCGGCGTCGCCCCCGGCGCCATCGAGCTCAAACGGGCGGCGGTGCTGCGCGGCCGCGTCCTGGACCGCAACGACAACCCCCTGCCCGGCGTCACCCTCACCATCAAGGACCACCCGGAATTCGGCCAGACCCTGAGCCGCGCCGACGGCCTGTTCGACCTGGCCGTCAACGGCGGCGGCCTGCTCACCCTCAACTACGAAAAGGAAGGCTACCTCCCCGTGCAGCGCCAGGTGCAGACCCCATGGCAGGACTACGCCTGGGCCGAGGACGTGGTGATGATACCGCTCGACCCACAGGTGACCACCATCGACCTGAACAACACCACCCAGCCCTTCCAGGTCGCCCAGGGCAGCCCGGTGACCGACGCCGACGGCACCCGCCAGGCCACCATCCTTTTTCCCCGGGGCGCCACGGCCACCATGACCCTGCCGGACGGCAGCACCCAGGCGCTCACCACCCTCAGCGTCCGCGCCACGGAATACACCGTGGGTGAGAACGGCCCCAATGCCATGCCCGGACCCTTGCCGCCCACCAGCGCCTACACCTACGCGGTGGAGCTATCGGTGGATGAAGCCATCGCCGCCGGCGCCACAAGGATCGATTTCAACCAGCCCGTGCCGGTCTACGTGGAGAACTTTCTTGATTTTCCTGTGGGCGAACCGGTTCCACTGGGGTGGTACGATGTTCAAAAAAGCGCCTGGGTTCCATCAGATAATGGGCGAATTGTCAAAATCGTGAGTATCACCAATGGCAGGGCGGACCTGGACGTGGACGGAACGGGGAATATTGCAACGGTATCCCAACTGGCCGTTCTTGGTATTACCGATGCAGAAAGGGAACAGCTTGCAACACAGTATTCGTCTGGCGATTCCCTTTGGCGAATGCCTGTTACGCATTTCACACCACTGGATGCCAACTGGCCTTATGGTCCACCTCAAATATCGCCACCCCCAGGGCCACCGCTACCAACCACGCCTGATAAGGATCAGGATAAATGTAGTGGGTGTACGATTCAGCCCCAGAGTCAATCCCTGGGAGAGGAGATTCCGATAACCGGGACACCTTTAACTTTGCATTATCAAAGCAAGCAAATGCCGGGTTACAAGGTGGGGCGTACGCTCGATCTCACATTGACGGAAAACGATATACCAGGGTTACAGGGCGTCGATCTCACGATTTCAATTGCTGGACAGATGTTCAAACGGTCTTTTGGTCCAGTAGCTAATTTGCAGTACACCTTTCAGTGGGATGGGCGTGATGCCTACGGACGTCCTGTGCCTGCGGCACTGGCAACAGTACACATCGCATATAGAGTAAGGCTGCAGTATTACAGTACCGATAGAGAGTACTATCGGTCCTTCGCCAGGCCTCTGGGATATGATGCGGGCCGTGTTTCAACTCTCATCGCCGAACGGGGAAATCTAAATGCAAAACTTGTGCGCCAGTGGTCTCATCGTATGACGGATGTATCTCAACTGCCAGCTCAATCTGGGTTGGGTGGCTGGGGTTTGGATGTGCATCATTCATACTATCCCTATTTAGGCATCCTAACCAAGGGCGATGGGATGCGGCGGTCGGCATCTGATGTCGGTGTCGTGATTACTAAAGTGGCCGGTACTGGGCCAGTGCCGGGAACTGGTGGGTCAGGTGGTTTTGGTGGGGATGGCGGGCCCGCTTTGCAGGCACAGCTCAACAAACCCTCCGGTATAGTACTTGGTCCGGATGGCAGCCAGTATATCGCAGACACTTTGAATCACAGGATTCGTCGCGTGGGTCCTGACGGAGTTATATCGACCATTGCCGGGACTGGAACCCCTGGATATGCGGGCGATGGGGGACCAGCAACACAGGCACAACTCAATGGGCCTGCAGGGATCGACATGGGTGCAGATGGAGCCCTCTATATCGCAGACCAGGGAAATCATCGTATTCGTAGAATCGGGCCTGATGGTATGATCACTACAGTCGCCGGAACCGGCGTGCCGGGGTTCAGTAATGATGATGGCTTGGCAATACAGGCCCAACTGGATTCACCGGGAGATATCGCGCTGGGTTTGGATAATCGTTTATACATTGCGGATACGGGAAATAACCGGGTTCGCAGTGTGGAGCCTGACGGCATTATCTTTACCCTGGTCGGCACTGGGGTTGCGGGTTATTCAGGCGATGGCGATCCAGCGGCGCTGGCGCAACTCAATATGCCCTCCGGCATCGATATAAGCGCAGATGGCACATTGTATATTGCTGACACGGGAAATCATGTGATTCGCAAGGTAACTGTTGATAGTATTATTTCCACGATTGCAGGTACTGGAAGCCCTGGGTTCTCAGGTAACAGCAACGGAATGGCGGCAACAGATGCGCCGCTCGACTCACCTTTGGATGTTGCAGTTGATGCCGACGGCAATATCTATATTGCAGATACCAACAATAATATTGTCTCCAAGGTGGATTTGGATGGCGTGGTGAATATAGTTGCTGGTACTGGTTTATGCTGTTTTAGCACGGATGGGGCCCCTGCCAATAGTCAAAGATTGGCTTTTCCATCTGGTATCGATATCGGGCCCGATGGGGGGCTGTATATCACAGGAGCCAAGCATACGGTACGCAAGGTAAATACCGCCCAGACGGATCTAAAATCAGGCGAGTATCTTATTCCATCTGATGACGGCAGCCAGCTCTTTTCTTTTTCTTCAGGAGGACTTCATCTGAAGACATTTGACAGATTCACAGGCGCCGTCGTCTATCAGTTCCGCTACGACAATAATGGCCAGTTGTCTGAAATAGAGGACGCCTCTGGCAATCTTACATTGATTGAGCGTGATGGTGCCGGAAACCTACTGGCCATGGTTTCGCCGGACGGTAAGCGTACGTTGCTGGGTCTTGACAGTAATGGGTATCTGAGCAGCGTTACGGATCCCAAAGGCAACTCCACGACGATGGCATATGACACTGATGGGCTGATGACTGCTCATACCGACAGAAATGGGGGGCGTTCTGAATATACTTATGCCGCCGATGGGCGCCTTGTCAAAGATCTGAATCCCATTGGAGGAGGCTGGGAGTTGTCTTACAGCGCCGCCAGCAGCGTGCGCAGCAGCAGTCGCACAACTTCAATGGTCAGTGGTGAGGGCAGAAAATATACATTCGAAGTAGGTAAA
>JALUPA010000535.1 GCA_027054335.1 Ardenticatenaceae bacterium | reverse complement strand
CGCCAAAAATGAGCAGTACCGGTTCGTAACGCATGAAGGCCAGGAAGGGATCAGTAATGGGTCGGCCGTCCGCCGCGCCAAACAAAGCCAGCCAATCGCCCAACAGCCGGGCCGCATCTCCCAAACCGGGCAAATACCAGAGGAACATGCTGCCGCTGAGAACAAACATGACGACGCCAACGATGACGGCCGTGCGTTTTTCCTGGGAAGAGGGATTGAACCGCAGAGACGCAGAGGACGCGGAGTATTCTCCATTATCTTCCTCTCTGTTTTCTCCGCGCCTCCGCGGTTGAATAATTTTATAGAAGATCAGCCAGGCCAGTCCCAGGGTGATGAGGCCGCTGTAAAACAGGGTGTCGCTGGTCAGCCCCAGGCCGATGGCCGCCGCCAGGGTGTAGAGCCAACGGGATACGGCCGTTTCCTCATAGCGGATGAGAGCGACGGCCGTAAGCAAAACGGCAAACAAGGCAATACTCTGCCCGCCCGCCGTGCGCGAGATGATGACCAGCAGCGGCGAGACGGCCAGCAGCAAAGAAGCTGCCAGCGTTCCAATCACTCCCAGCCGCCGCTGTAAAAAACGGGGCAGGATGACCAGCCCCAGGCCAAACGTGGCCGGAACCAGCCGCATGACGGTATCACTGAAGCCGAGGAGTTGGGTGAGTACGGCCGTTAAACTGAAATAGGCGGGGCTGACGGCCGTGACCTGCGCCGCCCCCGGCTGCCAAAACCGCCACACCGCCAACGCCGCCTCCGCCTCCCCATCCGACAACGGCAGCGCATCCAGATTGACAAAGCGGATAATCCCCGCCGCCAACACAACCAGCCCAAACAGCGCGTCGGCAACCGTCAACCGTTCCAGCCAGTTTTCTTTACTTGCCGTTTTTTGTATCTGAATATCGCTAATTTCCATTTTTCATTTGCAAAAGTTAGGGCATTATTAAGCAAAAATAGCCATAGTTGCTAAAATTATTGCGGGACCCTTGATAATCGGTTCGTTAATTTCAATTTGCATTTTTTCATTTTGTAATGATGCTGCTATTTCTGCAAAATGTTCTTTGGCAAGATATCCGATTGGTGAACCTTTTAATAAATCGTATTTTTCATTTTCGGATACAAAACCGATGATTTTACCAATACATCGCCAATTAGCATTGTGTATTTCGTGGACTTGTTCGTTTCTAATAAAGTTTGGATAAACACGACTAATTGCTTGCCAGCTTCTTGCTTCAAATAACAACAAATCTGTTCCCTCATGGCTGAATAAATTGTCTAATATCTCTCCTATTGTATGGTAGAGATCTGATTCATTTTGTTTGACTCGTTGTTGGCTACGGATTAAATCTTGGGCCGAAATAGAGTGTTTTTTGTTTTTAATTATGATTTCTTGGTCCAGAATGGTAACTGTATCTCCTGGTTTTACATTGTCGAGAGTAATAATTTCGTGTTCGAGTTGTGCACTGCTTATTTTAGTTGATGCTTCTACGATTGGGAGAAGTTGTTTGACTGCACGCCGGATTTGATATAAAGGATTTGCAGTGACATAACCACTGAATTCTATTATGTCTCCTAAATTCAAAGTATCAAAATCGGAGCTACTTGCTAATGGCACCAGCATTTTTTGTTCTATCAATAAATTACGAAGACGAATGAATAAGGCAGAGGTTGGATAACGAACTATTCCTTTGTAACTTGATTCAATATTTTCTGTAACTTTTTTTGAACCACTGCCTCCTGCTTCTGCACCCAAAACAGTAGATAAAATACTTGAAACGTTTGCTTTTAAGGAAATTGATGCAGATTTTTCTTTTGAGTCTCCGCTTTTACTTTCCATTTCAGCTTCTTCTAATATGCCTCCTTCAAGCGAAGCCAGGAAGCCCATCATCATTGGAATATCTAAATAGATTGGATAAACTAATTCCATGACTAATCCTTTTACTTTTTTTGAAAAAACCGGACAGTTTGATTTGTTCCAGTTTTAATTATCGCTGAAAGTTAATCAGTGAATGCCGGGGTTCCAACGGTAAATGGTAACAGACTCGTTCTGATACGCCACTTCCAAATCGTTGAATTTTTGCAGACCGCTGCTACCGTAGCCGTTTTCCAGGCTGCCCACAAAGATGTAGGTCACGCCTAATTCGTCCAGCAGCGGAGCAGCTTCATCCCAGGTGGGGGTGGTGTAGATTTGCTCCACCAGCGGCCCACGCCGGCCGGGTTCATCTGTGCTGGTGCCGCGCCACTGGAATTCATGGCCGGCCCAGCCCAGGACGGTAGGTACGCCGCTGTTGGCCGAGACGCGGGCGTAATTGCTGTACTGCCCGCCGACCGCTTCCAGTACCACGTCGTCCGGCCCGGCGTTTTCCTTGAGCCACATGATGGCGGCGTATTCGTCCGGGTTGTACAAGGCCATTTGCGCCAGCCCGTCCAGCGTGGACGGCCGTCGCTGCACCGCCTCTTTTGGCCCGCGATACTCCACGGCGCGGGACTGGATGGCGTAGTAGGGAAACATCAAGGCCAGGATGAAGCCGATGGCGTATACGGCCGTAGCCACCCCTGCCGCCAGCCGCCTTTGAGCATACCACAAGTAAAACAAGGCAAACACCGCCGAAATGCCTAATAAAATCCACGCCTGATAATAAAATTTGAACACCGTATTCAGGCGCACGCCAAAATTATCCTTCAGATAAATAAATTCCGGCCCCAGCGTCAGCAGCGCCCCCGTGCCAATAAGCAGCAGCACAAAGGGCAGGGAGCCTTTCTTTTTTTGCCGCGGATTGCGCGGATTTGGTGGATTGATTGTATTAAAATCCGCGCTAATCTGCGTAATCTGCGGCTGGTTTTTTGGAAAACGGCCGTGCCACAACATCACCACCAGCCCAATCACCCCGCCCAGCAGCAGCGTCACGCCGGGGAAGGCCAACCGGTTTTGCAGGTAGGCGGGCAGAATGGCGAATACGGCCGTCAACCCCCAACCCAACGCCACGCCGACCGGATGCGGCGGCAAAGCAATCCCCAACTCATTTGCCAGATTGATGACCCGGATGGCCCCTTCGCTGCTGCTGGCAATGACCCAGGCCAGAAAGCCAGCGAGCAAAAAGAGGCCGAGAACGAGCGCTGTAGCCGTCGCCAGCCCTTTTTGCCAGAAGTAGAATCGTTGTTTGAGAGCTAATGAGAGGAGGAAAATGAGAACGGCCGTTAGCGGCAAGCCAAACATGATGAGAAACTGCGGCAGCCGCGTGGGGCGCATCAGCATCGGCAGAATGAACGGCGGGCCAGCCTGGGAACGGAAGCTGAGGTAAAACGGCAGGTAGAGCAAGATGGCCGGAACGACCAGGAAAACGCTCAACAAAATTGTCCGCGTCCAAATCTGCCCGTGCAGCCCTTCCCGCCGCCACTGCGCCAGAAAATACGCCCCCGCCACGACAAACAAATGAATCAGTACGTCCCACGTGTTCAAAAACGACAGCCCGCCCAAAATGAGGATGGTGAAGAGGAAGAAAGGCCATTGAATGGTGAATTGGAGATTGGAGATTGAGAATTGGAGATTGGTATTGCGTGATGCGTGATGCGTGATGCGTGATGGATCTGGGGTTTCTGAGGACTGAACACTGAACACTGAAAACCGCCTACCGTCCAGCCACCAGACAAAGGCCACCGCCAGACTGAGAAAAATAAAGGGCAGTACCAGGACGTGCGGGTGCATGTCGCCCAGGATGAAGCTGAAATTGGGGAACTCGGCAATCGGTTCCGGGTCTATCTGCTGGCCGGCCAGATTGTATTCGTTGATGACGCGGGAGGAACGCCACCACCACCAGTTGCTGCCCTCAAAGCGGGGGCCGGCCGCCGGGTCGGGCGGGTTGTTGATGTCCCGCACATCCAGCCAGGCCCAGAATTGGGGCGAACCCACGCCCCGGCCGTGCAGCCCTTCCATTACTACCTGCATGTTGCCTATGAGGGGGATGGCCAATGCGGCCACAATTCCCAGCGTCACGGCCCAGCGCTGAATGTGGGGATGGGCTTCGTCCCGGTAGACGGCAATCAGGTTGTACGTAAGGCCGAAGGCGCCCACGGCCGTCCCCGCAAATAGCCAGGCCACTCCCAGATTAAAAGCGATGGCTTCCGGTACGGCCGTCAACCGGGCCAGCAGCGACACCATCACGTAGCCAAAATAGTAATAACTGATGCCAAACCCGGACAGCCAGGGATCATTCGGCGGAAAAGCCGGACTGCGCCCGACGGAATTGAGGAAAGCAAACTCCATCGGCTTTTCCGTGGCCGCAATGGCCGGGTTTTGCGAGCGCACCCAGACCCAAAAGGCAAAGGCGACGGCAAAGAGTAGTTCCGTCAGCAAAACCTGCCGCCAGTTTTGCCGCAGCCAGCCCCGCAGTTCTGCCCCATCTTGCCGGTAAGCCAGATATGAGAGGATGACGGCCGTCAACAGCCCCACCAGAATTCCCCCCAGGTTATTCCCCACAAACCCCAGACTGCCCAACAGCCAGAACACGTAGCTCACCAGCAGCAGTCCGACCATCTTGACAAAGGCATACCCCCTGTCCGGCAGCCGCTTGAGCAGGGTAAAGGTTAAAGGGAGTACGGCCGTGCCCAAAACCAGCAGGGCCAGCCACCATTTTACGGCGGCAAAAAGTTCATTGAATGGAAGCATTTTTTAGTTTTCAGTTTTCAGTGTTCAGTGACTGCTCACGAACACTGAAAACTGAAAACTGCTCACTGAACACTGTAAATAACCACTCCATCATTCCGGTACACCTCATCCAACAAGCCCATTTCCACCATTTGCCGGAATTTCTGGATGCCTTCGGGAGCGTAATAGACGTTTTCCAGATCGCCGACGTAGACGTATTGCACGTCGTAGGTATCCAGGATTTGTTTCGCCTCGGCCGGATTGGGCGTGTTGTACAGGCGATGCACGTCCTGAATGCGCCGGTCAATCAGCGAGCCGGGCAGGACGGCGCGCTGCTGCCGCTGGTGGCCGCTCCAGCCAATAATGTCCGCCAGGCCGGTGTACATGGCCACGCGGTTGGTGATGGTGCGGTAATAATTGTCGCTGTACCCCTCGGCGATGACGGGCGAGCCTTCAATATTCCCCTGCATCCAGCGAATCGCCTCGTAATCATTCGCCAGAGAGATTTGCGAGCCGTTCACGTCGCCGTAGGAAACGTAAGGCATGAAAGCCATCCCGTCCAGCGTCTTCGGTGCTTCCTTGCTCATGCGGATTTCCCATTTGGCTTTGGTGGCCAGGATGGGGTAGAGCAGGGCGGCAAAAACCAGCAGCCCCAGGCTGATGGCCCAGGCGTGTTTCAACGTTGCCTTGCTTTTGATGGCTTGCCAGACGGTAACGGCCGCCACCCCCGAAGCCACGCTCAACAACAGCCAGACCTGCATGTAAAACTTGAACACCGTATTCATCCGGCCGATTGTCCCTTCCACGATGAAAAATTCCACAAACAGGGTGATGCCCAGCGCAGAAGCAATCAAAATCAGCGTCACCCGGCTGGCGACGTCCAGTCCGGGCCGCAGCCCCAGCAGCCCGGCCATGACCGTCAGCGTCAGGACGACGGGCACAATCCAGTAACCCATCCAGGCCAGCAGCGTAATCAGCAGCAGGTAGAGCAGCACAGCCAGCAGCAGGGGGATGGCGACCGGTTCCCAACTGCGCAACTGCTCATCCGTCCAGGTAACAGCCCAGCGGCGAAATTCGTAAATGAGATAGCCAATGATGAAGAACAGGAACAGGCCGTAAATGATCAGATAATTGCTTAAATGCGTTTGGGAGCCATCCCACAGGGCGATGGAGGTGAAACCGGCGCCGAAATTGCTGGTGAACGGGTAAAAACTAAGCCAGGCGGCGGCAAATAAGACCAGCCAACTGAGAATAGCCCAACTCCAGGTACGCAGCTTGAAAAGTCCCCCGTTGCGTTGGGCGGCCGTGTACAAAATCGCCAGCATCCCGATGACCATATAAGTCGGGTAATCCCAAATGTTGATGGCTTGCAGGGAGCCGATAATCAACCCGCCGATGAGCAGGCGAATGAAGGTGCGCCACTGGCTGCACGCGGGCATGTTGGCGGCAAATACGGCCGATACCGCCCAGGCCAGGGCCAGCATCTGCACGGGCAGACTGAGCATGTGGGCGTGCAAATCGCCGTAGAGGAAGGTGAAGAAGGGGAATTCGGTAATCGGCCCCGCTTCGCCCGGTGCGGCGTTGATGGCGCGAGTGGCCGTCCAGAACCAGTCGCCGGGATAGATGGGGGCCGGCTGGCCGCTGAGAACCTTGATGCCGCCGTCCAAGAAGCGCAGGATGCCGCCCAGTTCCGGGCTGCCCGCCTGCGTCCAGGCGTTGACCAGCACGCCGACTTCGGCCAGATTGCCTAAAAAGACGGCGAGGATGGCGGCAATGACGCCGGCGGCAATAGCTTTTTTGGAGATTGGAGATTGGAGATTGGTGATTGCGCCTGAATCTCTAATCTCCAATCTCCAATCTCCAATCTCTCTTTTTGCCATGATATTGCAGGCCACGCCAAAGACGCCTAATCCCGTCAAGGCGTAAAAAGTTGCCAGATTGAGGTTGTAGGCCAGGGCGGGGACGATGCCGAGGAGTTTGGGCAGGACGCCGGCGAGGACGAAGCCGTAATAATAGTAGTTGAGGTAGCCGCCGGCAAACCAGGGGTCGTAGGGGGGGAAGACGGTGGATTTGAGGACGGCCGTAAAATAAGTCAAATCCATCGGTTTTTCGCCGCCCCAAATCACGTCCCACACGTCCGGGTTGCCCAGGCGAATGATAATAGCCAGAATGAACAGCCCCAGGGCGAACAGTTCCACAAAAAGCAGGTAGCGGGTGTGAGCTTGCCGCCAGTTGGCTAACTCTTCCCGGTTTTTGGCGGCGATGGCGATGCTGACAAGGCCCAGAAGGAGAACGCCTAGTCCGGCGGTGACGGCCGTATTCGGCAAAAGCTGCAAGCTGCCCGAAATCCAGACAAAATAAGCGACGAGGAAAATCGCCAGCATCCGGGAGAGGGCGTACCCCTTGTCCGGCAGGCCGCGAAAAATGACAAAGGCGAGGGGAAACGCCAGCCAGCCCAGGAGCAGCAGGGCCAGCCACCAGACAACGGCCGCCAACATCCAGTTGTTGGAGAGGATGCCGTTGACGTTAAACAAGTCGCGGAATGTGCCGCCGGCCCGCTGCAAGGCGGCCCTCTCCGGGGACATCATCAGGCCGTTGGGGGCGCGGGTGGCGTCGCCCGGCGTCATAAAGGCGGTCTGGCTCAAATCCACGTCGTCCAAAATGTTGAGCGTATTTTCCCGGCTGTAGGCGTCTGTCTTGGCAAAAATCCAGACGGGCGGGTGGTCGTAGACGCTGAACGCTTCTTCCGCGGCCAAAGCGCCCGGCGGCGGCCAGCCTGCCTCCGGCTGCGCCCCCCAGCGCAGTTTGCCCCCCACGTCGCTGATGTGCAGCGGGCCAATCCGGTAATCCTTTTGATTTTGGTAGACCAGATCAAAGCCCAGTTCGCCGCTGAACAACGCTTCGTAATAGCGGATCATCAGCGGGTAAGTCAGGGGGATGCGGGGCAGGCTCCAGAGGGCGCGCTGGCTGCTGAGGACGACGTAATCCGCCTCGTCCAGCCAGTCGGCCAGTTCCTGCCGCTTTTGAGGGGAATCGGGGTTGGTGACGGGGCGCTGGCTGTTTTGCACTTCGGTGTAATAGCTGCCAAAAGCGGAACGGCCGTCCAGCGCTACGGGTAGTAAATCATCCCAAAGTTCAGTCATCAGTAAGCTGGTTCCGGCCAGGGCGGGGGCGTTTCCTTCGGTCAGTTCGATGACAATTTGCTGGAAGCTGTCTTTGGCAGCGGCTTGGTCGGGCATGTCCAGGGTGACGGCTTCCCGCTGGCTGTTGAGCGCGACGGCCGTTTCCAGATTGTTCCCGTCCGTATAACCGGCGGCAAAAGTAACGGGCTGATTGTCCGAACCGTCGGCCGTTTGCAGGTAGTTGAGATGCACGGCCGTAATCACGCCATCTTCCGGCATGGGGAAACCCAGGGTGAGCGGGCTGCCGCTGACAAAACCGTACTCTTTGAGCGGTAGGTTGTATGCCTTTTCCACACCGTCCGCTTCGTAAATCAGCGCGGCCCCGCTGGGGACGTTTTCGTACATCCAGGCGGAGGCAGCCGCGCGGGTGATGGGTTTTTTGTACGTGTCCAGGAACGTCCAGGCCCAGGCAAAAGTGAACAGGACGATGGCGGCAATCAGGCCGCCGGCCAGAATTTGCCGGAATCTTGGCCGCCCGGCCTTGTCCCGCGCTCTGGCCCTGTCCCACAGGGCCAGCAGTGCCCAGGCCCCCAGCAGGAGCAGGGTGGGGTAAATGGGCAGAAAGTAGCGGATCGATTTGACCCAGCGCGTGCCCATAAACAGGAAATACGTCCCCGACCAGGCAACCGGGATGGCGTGACTGACCCAATCCGGCTTGCCCTGAACGATACGCCCCAAGGCCCAAAAGAAGCCAAACCAGGCGGCCAGGCCGGCCAGCAGCCCCATGCCGTACAATACCATGTTTGTCCAGGGGAAGAGAATAGGGGTGCGGTCTGTCCATTGGGTGGCCGGGGGGAAGCTGGCGTCGGGGCTTTGCTGCCGCTGGATTTCTGCCATGTTGCTGCGGAATTGGGGGTTGAAGCCGACGAGGGAGCGAACGGCCAATTCGATAGCGCCCGGTTCCTGCCCGGTCGTGGCAATCACTTCGTCGCGGGCAATTGTCGCATCGGCAAAGGCGTAGGGCTGGGCCAGACGGAAGGTGACGATGGTGATAACGGCCGCCAGAATGACGCCTAAAATGACCCGTTCCAAATCCAGTTTGCCGGCAGCCGTATGTCGGATGGCGTCCCACGTCTGCCCGCGTAAAACCAGCCAGATGAGGGCGGATAGGTTGATGATCAGGGCCAGCGGGGCCAGGTTGATGCGGGAGGCCAGCGATAAACCGACGGCGAGACCGAATAGAGCATACCAGCCCACCCGCCATTTGATGGTTTTGTCCCCCAGTCCGGCGGCGCGGACGGCCGTATAAATTGCCAGCGTGGTCAATCCGGCCGCCCAGTTGTCCATCGTAAAAAAGTGGGATTGCTGGATGGGCATGACGGCCAGCGCCAGCAGCAGCGAGGCCAGCAGCCCGACGCGCCAATCGTACAAGCGGCGGCCGATGAGAAAGATGAACAGTACCGACACCAAATCCATCAGGCCAGAGAGGAAGCGACCGAGCAGATGCACGCCGTCGTAGCCGGTGAACGGGATGCCGCAAATGCCGCCGCCGTCGCCCACAAATGGTTGGCACAGTTTTTCCGCCCATTCGGCCGCGTACCGGGTGACGGTCATGGGGAAGTTGCCGTAGACGTAAAATGTTTGCCCGGTGTTGTACGGGTTCAGGGTGGATTCGCTCGTTTTGAGGTAGGCCAGGGGGCCGGAGACGGTTTTGAGCTGGGAGGCGACGATGGTGAGGAAGCGCTCGTCCGGGTGCAGGTGGAAGTTTTCGTCCCAGTTGAGGCCGGTAAAGCGAAAGTACGCCCCAACCGCCAGGATGAGGATCAGGAAAACAACAGCCAGGGATTCCCGGGAGAATTTGGGGGATACGGCCGTTTCCGCCTCAGGTGGTGGGGGGGATACGGCCGTTGGGGTGTCGGTTGGTTCGTTCTCTTCAGCAGTCATAAATTTGCCACAAAAAGCCGTCAGGTATGCCGTTTATTTATACACGGTTTCCTCGGCAAAAGCGCATTGGGTTTGAGATTGCGAGATGTTTGTTCATGGCGGAACAAGGGCGTAAACGCAGCGATTAAATTAGCATATCCACTTCAATGTTCAGCGCCTGGGCAATGGCTTTGAGTGTATCCAGGGTGGGATTTCTTTTGTGATTTTCAATTTGGGAAAGATAAGCTGCGCTGATGCCGACCGTTTGGGCCAGTTCG
>JALUPA010000534.1 GCA_027054335.1 Ardenticatenaceae bacterium | reverse complement strand
TCGGGGCGAATCATGTTTATGATTCATTGATCACGCCACGGCATATGAAACGCGGAGGTCACGGAGCCACCAGAGTCACAGAGAAATTCGTTGAAAACTCCGTGCCTCCGCGGCTCTGTGACCTCCGTGTTTCCATCCCGGCCCGTCATTATTCACCACGGGTATGGCTCGCCCCGAGGGTGGAGAAGTCAGTATTGCAGGGCATGGGATACTGGTCACGGCCCTGTCTGATGCCCCTGTTCTTCCATGATCAGGGGTGTGGCCAGCGGACTCATGACGGTTAATACGAAATATAACACCTGTCAGCAGGACACAGGTCAAGCGCAGGTTGCAGACATCATTAACCCGGCCACAATATAGACCGTGTTCAGGACTTCAAGCATTCTACAGCTCAAGGCGTCACTCGCTGGCAATGGTGGTTCCATTGGCAAGAGTGACAACGCAGAGATGGAAGACCCTTGAAGTCCCTAACCGATTGTTTTCATAATGAAAGGCCGCCGTGTGCCGCTGCGCAGACTGCACTGTCTTTACGATCAAAGCCAAAGCTTGCGGTAGGGCCCACTACAGCTGCGCTTTGATGCCTCGCCTAAGAGCGCCTACTTTTGGTGCTGCGCAGCGGCACACGGCGGCTGAACACGACCTATATTGTGGCCGGGTTAATATTATGGGCGCGGGAAACAAATGCGCAGATCTTTTTCGTTATTGCTTCTTCGCCTGAGAACTCTGTCTGCGGCAAATCACCTCGACTATGCTTGAAACTATCCTGCGCGTGCCGCTTGAGGCATTGGCTTTTGTCTATTTAATGTTTTGTGAGCTTGTTTTTGCCCCTTTTCAGGAAATTGACACTGATTCGAAAAACAATGCGAATCGGCGCCCCTTCCAGGCACAGCACCTTGTGATAGAAATAGGCCAGGTGGCGATCGTAGGCGGCTGGATGCCCTTGGACTTGGTCACACACCAACACGCCTGGAAACAATTTGAAGAAGTGCACATTGCCACCTTTCCAGGCTCGTCTATACTCATGGGCAGACTGGGCCCCAGTGAAGCCCGGCACTTTCTCTGACAGGCATGAAGAAAAGACAATGACATCGAAATCACCCGCTTCCAAAAGCAAGACCCCGACAAGAAAAACCAAGGCAAAAAATGCCGCAGCACGTAAGGCCGCCGGCACCACGAAAAGAAAATCACCTGTGGCGAAGCCTCCCGGCACACCGCAGAGCATTACGGCCGAGATGCGTCACCAAATGATTGCGGAGGCCGCCTTTTTCCTCAGTCAACAGCACGGTTTCCAGGGCGATAGCGCCCTGGCAGACTGGTTGAAGGCAGAGGCGGAGGTAGATGCCCGGCTGTTGACGGGCGGCTGAATCCCCTCTCTTTTCAATTTCTCGGCGGCCTTTCGGCAAGAGCCTGGGGGCCAGACCGAGTAAAGGAGATGCCAGGGTGGGCAGAAAAGACAAGCAGGTCAAAGACCCCGTATGTGGCATGCAGGTGAGCCCGGACGCGCATGCGATCGAGTACCAGCATATTCCCTTTGCCTTCTTCTTCCCAGCAATGCAAAGACCGCTTCCTGGCCAACCCCATCTCTACTGACCCACCCACGATTCCCGACATCTGTCATAGCAAACACGAAGGAAAATCTAGTACTATTTTCCGGTTTTGAAATGGATGGTGCCATGTGACAATCAACCGGAACCTGATTGCGCCCTTTACCACGGCGTTCGCTGTGGTCACCAATTCGTGGTGCAAGCAATAGGAAGATGCGTGACGCACCTTGAAGAATTCTCTTTCTTGGCGACCGGTTGGGCGATACCTCCAACAAGGTAACATTGACCACCTACGAACATTGGTGGCCAGTACCAGGGAAGGCTGTTCACCGTTGGTCATGGGCCGAGGGTACCCCTCGGCGTCCATGACTACTATTGGCGCTGGGTGGATGAGCCATAAATGCTCGCAGCGGACATTGATATGGCGAAGGAAAATGTCTTTCCGCGCTCGGTTAGGTGGTACGGGACAATAGGCCTCCTTGGCCTGTTTGCATTTCTGTCATCGCTGATCATCCTGCACCTGAACTTGGCGAACACCAACATCGACTGGATGCGTTATTACGTCAGCTATCTGGCCAACGAGCCGCTTGGCTGGGTCTTCGCCGTCGGTGCCCTCGTGCATGGCTCGGGCAACCTGGCCCTGAGCTTGGGACTACGCAACGCGCTCCCGCAGGGACGCCAGCGCACTTGGGCGACCGGCCTCTTCGCTCTGGCCGCCGTGGGCATTCTTCTGGCAGCGCTGTTTCCCATCGATCCTTCCAACCAGGTACCGAGTACCAGCGGGCGCATACACCGCTCGGCTGCCAGCGCGACTTTCATGCTTGAACTCGTCGCAATGTTCATTTTCTCGACGGCATTTGGCCGACACCATTACTGGCGCCGGCAACAGCTTGTCTCATGGGTGCTGTCGATCGCTGCCGCCGTGGCATTGGTGACGCTTGCTATTGCCATTTATCTGGATGTCGCACCGGGCCTTGTGGAACGCGTGGCGCTGACGGTCTTCCTGGCTTGGGAAGTCTGGATTGCGGTTCAGTTGGCATGGCCGCATTCAGCAAGAAAGCAGCTTGGTGAATAGCACCTCATTACGGGGATGCTGGCGACACTTGCCCAACACAGAGCAAAGAGAGGCCTCTGCTGACCATGTCGGCGGGCTTTGTTGGCCTTTGTGGGTTGCCCCTGACGAAAACCTTTCAGCGGATCGCCAGCTGCGCTACGAGGGGTGGATAAAACGGCCATAAGCCTGTTTCCGCTGATCATCATCCTGCTATCGGGCCGCTGGTTTTCACGACGCACGGCACAAACAAAAAACCTCCTGAAGATAGCGGACCTCAACAACCGGCTTGGCGATGCAAAGGTGAAACGACGGCACAACACCTGTTAGCACAACACCTTTACATACCCCCGCCCATTGCTTAACGTAGGCGGTCTTTTTCATCCGCAGATCGAGCAAGAAATTCCCCCATGGCACAATACGTCTACACCATGAACCGCGTGGGCAAGGTCGTCCCACCCAAGCGAGAAATCCTCAAGGACATCTCCCTCTCCTTCTTCCCCGGCGCCAAGATCGGTGTGCTGGGTCTCAACGGCGCCGGCAAATCCACCCTGCTGCGCATCATGGCAGGCCAGGACACCGACATCCTCGGCGAGGCCCGCCCGCAGCCCGGCATCAAGATCGGCTACCTGTCGCAGGAGCCGGACCTGGAC
>JALUPA010000533.1 GCA_027054335.1 Ardenticatenaceae bacterium | reverse complement strand
GTGGATGGTTGGGCGGGCGCGGGGGCTTTGTCCCGTTGTTCGATGTAGGCCAGGAGGTCTTTTTTGGTAATACGGCCGTTCAACCCCGTCCCTGTAACCAGATTCAAATCCACGTCATATTCGGCCGCAATACGGCCGACGACTGGGCTGATGCGGCCGGTGTACCGCTGCGGGGGTGCAGCTGGCGCTGGCGGGGGCGGGGCGACGGCCGTTTCTGCTCCAGACGCCGACGCGGCCATAGGCAAGGGTGGTTGGGCGGGCGGTTCGGTAGCTGTTTCCATTTGTGCGGCTTGTACGGCCGTGCCATTCCCATTTTCCGGCAGCGCGTCGCCCGGTTCGCCAATGTAAGCCAGCACAGCGCCCACTTCCACCACGTCCCCTTCGGCCGCCAACAGCTGCAAAACCGTGCCCGCTTCCTCTGTCGTGATTTCCGTCGTCACTTTATCCGTCTCCACTTCCATCAGCGGTGCATACTGCTTGACAAAATCTCCTTCCTGCACCAGCCATTGCACCACAGTCCCTTCCGTGACCCCTTCCCCCATTTCCGGCATGATAACTTTGGTGATCATAATTCCTCCAGGAAACGTAATGTGTGATACGTGAAAATAGCATCACGTATCACGCATCACGCATTATTTGTAAAATATCGGATACCTTCCCGGTTCCGCTTCGTGCATCATCTCGTAAACTGTCTCAAACACCTCTTCCACGTTGGGCTTGGAAAAGTAATTGCCGTCTGTGCCGTAAGAGGGGCGGTGCGCTTTGGCCGACAGGGTGCGCGGCTCATCGTCCAGCCACCAGAAGCCGCCCTGCTTTTCGATGACCTGCTGCATCATGTAGGCTGTCGTCCCGCCCGGCACATCTTCGTCCAGGAAGAGGATGCGGCTGGTCTTTTTCAGGGATTGGAGGATACGGCCGTTTACGTCAAATGGCAGCAGCGTGCGCACATCAATTATCTCCGCCTCAATCCCCACTTGCTGCAAAACCTGCGCTGCTTCCAGGGCGATGGCTACTGTCGCCCCATACGTCACAATCGTCACATCCTCGCCAAGGCGCACCACCTCCGGCACGCCCAGAGGGATAGTGAACTCTGTCAGATTGTCCGGAACCGGTTCGCGCAGGCGGTAGCTGTTCAGCACCTCCACCAGCAGGGCCGGATCATCCCCTTGCAGCAGCGTGTTGTAAAAACCGGCCGCCTGCACCATATTGCGCGGCACAACTACGTGCATTCCCCGCACCAGATGGATAATCCCGGCCATCGGCGACCCGGCGTGCCAGATGCCTTCCAGCCGGTGACCCCGGGTGCGCACAATGACCGGCGCCTTTTGGCCCCCGGCCGAACGCCAATGCACCGTCGCCAAATCGTCCGACATGATTTGCAGGGCGTAGAGCAGGTAATCCAGGTATTGAATTTCGGCGAGGGGGCGCAGGCCGCGCAGGGCCAGACCAATCGCCTGCCCCAAAATCGTTGCCTCCCGAATACCGGTGTCGGAGACGCGCAGTTCACCGTATTTGGCCTGCAAGTCGGCCATCGTCTGGTTCACGCCGCCCAGTTTGCCCACGTCTTCGCCAAACGCTATTATGCGGGGATCGCGGGCCAGAATGGCGTCAAAGGTTTTGTTTAGCACCTCAAATCCTTTCAGGCGGGGCGGTTTTTCGCTGTAGATTGGCTTGATTTCCGGCACGTTCCGGGCGGAATTTTCCGTCTCGTCGTAGAGGAAGCGATTGTAGGCGGCCGTGTTGACGGCCGTTTGTTCTTCCTTCCAGGCAGCCAGGCGGCGGGCGGCAGGGATATTCTCCTCGCGGGTGAGGATAAACACCTGCCGGATGGCGGTCATAATGTCCTTGCGGTAAGGGGCCAGCCGGTCTACCAGTTTTTTGCGGATTTGTCTGAGTTCTTCTTGATGGGCTGACGTTGCTTCCATCTCCTTGATAATGTCCGCCACCTTTTGCCGCTCCCGGTAGATGGGCAGAGAGAACGCCTTCCACGCCTTGACGCGGGCGTTTTCCGCCAGTTTTTTGGCGTTGCGCTCAATGTTGTCCAGTTCACCCGGCGGGGCAATGCGCTGTTCGATAAGCCATTGCCGCATCTGGCGCAGGCAGTCGTACTCCTTTTCCCAGGCCAGCCGTTCCGGGGATTTGTACCGTTCGTGGCTGCCGGAGGTGGAATGGCCTTGCGGCTGGGTCAGTTCCGTGACGTGGATGATGGCCGGGATGTGGTCGTTCCGGGCGGTGTCGGCTGCTTGCTGGAATGTTTCCACCAGGGCCAGGTAATCCCAGCCTTTGACGGTGTAAATGTCAAAGCCCTCGTCGGAACCGGGATCGCGCTGGAAGCCTTTGAGCAGTTCGGACAGATTTTGTTTGGTCACTTGGTCTTTGTTGGTGACGGAAATACCGTACTCGTCATCCCAAATAGCCATCACAACGGGCGCTTTGAGGACGCCGATGGCGTTGATCGCTTCCCAGAAGACGCCTTCGGCCGTGCTGGCGTTGCCAATGGTACCGAATGCTACTTCACGGCCGTCGCGGGAAAATTGGGCAAATTGGTGCAGCTCTTCCAGTTCCCGGTACAGGCGGGAAGCGTAACCCAGCCCGACCAGCCGGGCCATCTGTCCCCCCGTCGGGGAGATGTCCGGGGAAGAGTTGGGAATTTGCGTCAGGTCGCGCCAACGGCCGTTTCTGTCCAGGCTGCGAGTGGAAAAATGGGCGTTCATCTGCCGCCCACCGGAAAGGGGGTCTTGGGTCACATCGGCGTGGGCGTAAAGTTGGGCAAAAAATTGCTGCCAGCTCAACGCCCCAATCGCGGCCATAAACGTTTGATCCCGGTAATAGCCGCTGCGCCAATCTCCCTTCTGGAACGCTTTAGCCATGGCGATTTGGGGCACTTCCTTGCCATCGCCAAAAATACCGAACTTGGCTTTGCCGCTCAATACTTCCCGGCGGCCAACAATGCTCACTTCCCGGCTTTGGCAGGCCAGACTGTAATCGCGCAGTATTTCAGATGTGCTGATATAAAGTTGCTTGCCTGGGGTAAGTTCTGTTTGTGGGACTGGTTTTGTTTCCTTGTGCGTTTCTAACATAAGCTGCTCCCTATGTTTTTTTGAGTGGATGGCGAATTCAATGAACCTCCAATGGAAATAGCGGGTTACCTGGATATGGTGGGAACATATCCGGTAGTTACATTATAGCAATTTTTACGTGATGCGTGAAAATGTGATGCGTGATGCGTATCCCCTCACGTATCACGTATCACGTTTGTAACTATACAGGTGACAGTCACTTTTACCAGAGGCATCGGGTAAAGTTATGATGTTTACAAGTGACTGTCACCTCTGGTAGCTGTACAGTTACTCACGTTTTACTTTTCCAGCGGTGTGACCTTAAAATTATCAAACTGCACATGCACATTGGGCTGGCCTAGGGTGCGCACCATCAGGCCAATGTCGCCGCTGGGAAAAGCGTCGTCGGAGACGCGGCCTACCTCGATATCGTTGACGTAGAAGATGAGGTTTTGCCCTTCGGCCTGGACGCTGAGTTTGTTGGTCTGACCGGTACCTGGTTTTACGGCCGTACTCTCAAACCACCAGTCATTTACAATCGGCTCCTCGGCAATCCCGTTCCGGTAACGGCCGATCCAGACAAAGCCGTCGCCGCTGATTTGGAAGGCGTAGAAGTTGTCGTTCTGGTCGTCCACCCGGAACAGCATCCCAAAAGCGTTGTTGTCCGGGCCGTCTACCTGGGTGGCTTCCACTTCATACAGGCCGTCCTTGAAATTTTCTCCGGCCGTCGTCCAGGAGGTCAGTTCGTCGGCGAAAATGGTGAAATCGTAAACGCCATTTTCTACGACGCCGGTCACTTCCGAGTCGCTGTCCGTGCGCCAGTTGCCTGCTTCATCAAAGGTTTCTACGTAGGTTGACTGCCCACCGCAGGCAACCAGCAGCAAAATTAGCCCAACAACCCCGATTGTCCAGCGAAATAGATTTCGCATTCTTCCACTCCTTTGTCAGTGCAAAATAAAAGGACAGGATTTCTCCTGCCCTATATTAGAATGTAGAACGGCCGTAAGTGCAACCGACTATTATGGGCAATTAAGTAATTGGATAACTGGGAAGTGCCAGGCACGGGGTTAACGATCCTGACCATTTAGAAGCCGAAAACCCCGTGCCTGGCACTTCATCAACTCACTTCATCGCCTCCAGGACAATCTGGGCCACATCCTTCACCTGCATCGGTTCGCCCTTTTCCCGGTTGGCGTCGCCCATCATCGTGTTGCAGAAGGGGCAGCCTACCGCCAGCGTTTCCGCGCCGGTTGCGGCTGCTTCCTCAAAGCGAACTAGGCTAACCGCCTGCGCGCCGTGTTCCTCTTCCTTCCAGTATTGTGCCCCACCCGCACCGCAGCAGAACGACTTTTCGCTGTGCCGGGGCATCTCCAGCAGCGTAACGCCCGTTTGCTGCAACGCATCACGCGGCGCTTCTACTACGCCATTCATCCGCCCCAGGTAGCAGGGGTCGTGGAAAGTAGTTTTTTCCAGGAGTTTGCTGTTAAGCTGCAACTTGCCCTTGCCTACCAAATCGGCGATCAACTGCGTGTGGTGGAAAATCTCGTAATGGCCGCCCAACTCGCCGTACTCTTTGCCGATGGTGGAGAAGCAGTGCGGACAGCTGGTAACGATGCGCTTTTTGTCCACGCCGGCCGCATTCAGCGTCTCGATATTGCCCAGAGCCATCTCGTAATACAAATACTCATTCCCGGCGCGGCGGGCCGAATCGCCCGTGCAGGTTTCTGCTTCGCCCAGGACGGCGAAATTGATGCCCGCTTCGTGCAAAATAGTAGCCAGAGCGCGGGTTACTTCCTGCGAGTCCGGGTTAAAGGCCCCGGCGCAGCCTACCCAGAGCAGGTATTCAAACTCCGGGTTTTCTTCGACTGTGGGCACGTTGAACGCCAGCGGTTCCGCCCAGGCCATGCGGCTGTCAGTAGATTGCCACGGGTTACCCATGCGTTCCATCCCTACAAAAGCCCCTTTCAACTCCTGCGGGAAATCACTTTCCATCAGTACCCGATCCCGGCGGATGTCCATGATGTCCAGCATGGGTGTGTTGTCCACCGGGCAGGCTTCGATGCAGGCGCCGCAGGCAGTACAGGCCCAGACGGCACTCTCGCTGATGGCAAATTCCATCAGGGAGAGGGGCTGCTCATCTTCGTCTATCTGCCCATACATCATTTCCTTGACATAATACCGCTTGTTGACTTCCAGGGCGGCCGGGGAGAGTTCCTTCCCCGTAAAATAGGCCGGGCAGGCTTCCTGACAGCGGTTACACATGATGCAGGCAAAGGTGTCCATCAACCGGGTCTTGTCCAGATCAAAAAGGTTGTTGGCCCCAAACTGCTCGATGGATTCGTCTTCAAAATCCAGGGTTTTAAGCTGGCCGAGGTAAGTGCGCTCCGGACTGGTCATGTAGTTTAACGGGCCGGTAATCAGGTGCAGATGTTTGGTGTAGGGGAAGTAGGGGATGAACAATACCACCAGTCCGATGGCAATCCACCAGCCCCCGTGCCAGAGGGCGGTTAACAGGTCTGGCGAAGCGCCGGAAAGGAAAGTTTGGGCAATCCAGTGGGCAAAAGGCTGCCACGGGTCGCCGCCGGCTTCAGCCACCAGGGCGGCGGTGGCGATAACCCGGAAGCCAATGTGCAGGCCGATAAAAACGATGACAATCAGGGAATCTAGGGCAATACCATCTTTGGCTTTCTCAGCCAGTTTTACGTTGTCGCGGATGGTCAGCGCCTTATCTTTGAAGGCAAAGCGGCGAATGAGGAAGTAAAAGATGCCTACCAGGACGACGATACTGAATAGATCGGCTGCCAGCCGGTACAGGTTGCCCAGGATGTTGTCGGGCAGAAATTCAAAACCGGTAATCATGGCCTCGGCTACTTCGATGGCGTTAACCAGGCCATAAAAAATGAAGCCCCAGGCGACGCCGATGTGGAAGATCGAGGTCAGTTTGCGGCGGCGCAGGATGCTGCCCTGAGTAAAGAGGGCTAAAAACCCTTCCCAAAGCCGCCGTAAAAGATGATCAGTGTACAATTGACCCTGGCCGCGCTCGATGATGCGGTACATTTGCCCCCAGGTGTTGAGGGCGGCTACCAGGCTGATGATTACGAGTAGGGAAAACAAGATTTTTTCGATGGGGGTGAGCATGAATCTTCTCCTGTTTTAAGGGTGCGGAGTTGCAGGATTACTCTGCCGCTCTGCAAGTCTAACATAGGCTGATTGGCCGGCAAAATGATGCTGATGGTAAATTATACCTGATGGTGTGACGCGGTGCATTATAAAGATGTTTTGCTTTGCACCAGACGCTGGATATCCGTCTCGAAGCGGGCGTCGGGCTGGAAATCCAGTTGCAGACGACGGACGACGGCCGTGCGGGCTGCCAGGTAATTTTCCAGCAGGTGACGCATGTGGACGGCCGTTTCTCTGGTATCGTGGTTGTAAAAGACGGCAATCAATGCCTGCCGGGCCGGTTCTTCCGGCGGCAGTACCTCCAGAAAAGGGGGCAGGATGAAGTTGAGTAAGCCCAGATAGCCGGTAAACGGCGTATCGTAATCGCCGCGCAGCAAGCGGCGTAAAGTGTTCCAGTATCTTACCCAGAAACGATCATCCAGCGCTTTTAGTGCCGCCACAGTCAGGCGCGGCTGGGGCAGGATGGCCCCGGCGCAGGCTTGTTGGTACGCTTCCGCCCAGCCGTCCCGGTCTTTGATGATGCGGATGTCCTGATCTTGGGGGTTGGGCGTCAGGCTGTTCAGGGCTTCGTAGCGGTACTCTACGACGGTACCGTTGCTGTAAAGGGCAAGGTGCAGATACGGCCGTACATGGTCGGCGTCAAACGATTTGGCCGGTACGTAGGGCGTGACCGATTGGACAAACTCACGGCGGCGCTGCCAGGCAGCCTCCCGCGCTATCTCATCAGCAAAAACCAGAGCTACGTCCAAATCTGAATAAGCGTCTTCTTGGCGACGGCCGTAAGAGCCAGACAAAAAGCAGACCACAATATCCCGATCCGCCATGACCCGTTGCTGCAAACGTGTAAAAACCCGATCTTGTTCAAACATAGATGCCTCCAGAATGGCGCATATTATACCCGTCTTGGGGGCGGTGGTATAATTGTGATGCGTGATGGCGTAATGCGTGATGTCTTTACAGAGTTTACTACGCAATGCCAAATATGAAATGCGTAAAAGAGGAGCAAGATGGAACTATTGGGTGGCCCTTTGTATGCGGTGGCCGGGGCAGGCGAATCGCACGGCCCGGCCGTAACCACCATTATATTTGGCTGCCCGCCCGGCCTGAAAATCTCGCGGACGGCCGTGCAGACATATCTGGACAGGCGGCGTCCCGGCAGCAGCCGTCATGGCACGCCGCGTAACGAAAAGGATAAGGTGCTTTTCCTTTCCGGCCTGTACCAGGATGACCACGAACAGTTGACGGCCGGGCCGAACATTCAGGTTACCGTCGAAGGGCAAACGTTTACGACGCGGGCTTACGAAGAAGGATTTACCACGGGCGAGCCAATCAGCGCCGTTGTCCTGACGGCCGCGCGCCAATCTGCCCATTATGCCCAGTTTATGGGGCCTGAAGGGGCCGTGCGCCCTGGTCATACCGATTTGGTGAAATATTATCAGTCGAAGGGATTTGTGGATGTGCGCGGCGGCGGCCGTTCCAGTTACCGTTCCACCATTTCTGACGTAATTGGCGGGTCTGTGGCCCGGCTATTTTTGCAGGAGACGTTTGGCACGGTTTTTTTGTCCGCCATCAGCCGGGTGGGGCCGCTGCGGGCAGCAGGCAGCCTGGGTGATCATTTTGGGCAAATTTTACGGCAAACCGGCGGCCAGACAGTTCCTTTGGTGGAGATTGAATCTGTCCAGAAAAGGTTATCTGCCGCAGAAATTTACACATTGGACGCGGCTTTTGCCCGGGAAGCGGCCGAACTGATTAAGCAAACCCGGCTTGAGGGGGATTCATTGGGGGCGATGGTGGAGGTAGTAGCGGTGAATGTGCCGGCGTTGGCGGGCGACCCGTTGTACCAGAGCTTGAAGGTACGGCTGATGGGAGCATTGGGCGGACTGAATGCGGCGCAATCGTGTGAAATTGGGGATGGTACGGCCGTTGTCGCCCGGCGGGGCAGCGAAAACAACGATCCTATTCGGGGCGCAGGCTACCAGAGCAATTCCCACGGCGGCCTGATTGGCGGCATTACCACAGGGATGCCCCTGGTTTGCCGGGTGGGATTTAAGCCTACTTCCACCATCAACAAGCCGCAAAAATCGGTGCGGAAGAACCTGGCCGAGCTGGATTTTTCCCTGGAAAAGGGGCGGCACGA
Source organism: Ardenticatenaceae bacterium (assembly GCA_027054335.1). Taxonomy (GTDB): domain Bacteria; phylum Chloroflexota; class Anaerolineae; order Promineifilales; family Promineifilaceae; genus JAJRTP01. The sequence goes on along the minus strand of JALUPA010000533.1, from coordinate 1,617 downwards.
TCCCTGTGTAGGTATTCGCGCCGGCGTGACGTTGGAGTCACGCATGGCGATTGAGCTGCTGAATGCGGTATTGATGCACCAGGCGCGGGTGGTGAACCCGGATAATTTTCGGCTTTTTACGTGATTCGTGATGCGTGTTTTTTCGGTCACGCATTACGCATCACGTATCACGGTAAATTTGTCAACGGCCGTGCCCATTGATATAATTTATGATGTTACGCCAGCTTAGCTCAGATGGCAGAGCAGCTCATTCGTAATGAGCAGGTCTAGGGTTCGAGTCCCTAAGCTGGCTTTCCTATTTTTTACCCTGGGGGTTGTTCCAGGGTATTTTTTTTGCCTTAAGGATATCGGGATGACTGATGCAAAACCTTTAGTTTTTGGGGTGGCCGGCGGTACTGCTTCCGGCAAAACGACTGCGGCCCGCGCCATTCTGGATGCTGTAGGCGCGTCCCAGATTGCTTATTTGCCCCACGATGCCTATTACAAGGATCAGCCCCATTTATCGCTGAAAGAACGGGCGGCGCTTAACTATGATCACCCCAATTCGCTGGAAACAAAGTTGCTGATTAAGCACATCAAGCGGCTGCTGAAAGGGAAAGCTGTCCATGTGCCGGTTTACGATTTTACCCAGCACCGGCGGACGGAGGAAACGGTGCTGGTGGAACCGGCCCCCATCGTTTTGGTGGATGGTATTTTGATTTTTACCAAGCGTAAGCTGCGCGATTTGATGGACATCAAGGTGTTTGTGGATACGCCGCCGGACATTCGCTTTATCCGGCGGCTGGAACGGGACATGCACGAGCGGGGTCGTTCCCTGGATTCGGTGGTACTGCAATATCTGGAAACGGTGCGTCCGATGCACATCAAATTTGTGGAACCCAGCAAGCAGTTTGCCGACGTAATTATTCCCAATGGCGGCCTGAATCGGGTAGCGATGGCGATGGTGGTGTCTCGATTGCGGGAATTGTTGGTGGAGCGGTAATTGGGTAATTGAGTAACTGGGTAATTGGGAGCGTTTCAATCGCAAGCGTCAATCGAATAAACGATATATTTGCAGGGTGGCTACGGCCGTATCCCGCCAGGAAAATTTTTGCGATTGGGCTAACCCTTTGGCGGCCAGTTTTTCCCGCAATGCGGTATCCGTGAGTAAGCGGTTGATTTGCCGGCCCATATCTGCTGTATCGAGTGGATCAAAGTAGAGAGCAGCATCTCCGCCAACTTCGGGCAGGCTGGAACTGTTGGCGCAGGTGACGGCCGTGCCGCAAGCCATCGCCTCAATGACGGGCAAGCCAAATCCCTCATATAAACTGGGAAAGATGAATAGCTGTGCGCTGCTGTAAAGGGCGGGCAAATCTGCTTCGTCTACCGGTCCCAAAAAGTGAATGCTGTTGATTTGCTTTTGGGCGGCCAGTTCTTTGGCCTGGGGGTAGCGGCCGATCCAGGTTCCGGCGATAACTAATGTGCCCGGTGTTTCCTGGGCGATAATTTCCCATGCTTGCACCAGCCGTTCCAGGTTTTTGTGCGGCTTGTTGCTGCCTAGGTAAAGCGCATACACTTCCGGCAGGCTGTATTTTTGGCGGACGCGCTCAATTTCGGCGGTCGGTTGGGGGTGGAAAC
>JALUPA010000532.1 GCA_027054335.1 Ardenticatenaceae bacterium | reverse complement strand
AATCTGGTCAGCAGGCCGCTGAAGTATTTGAATCTCTGTTTAAAAAACAGATGCCCATGCCCATTCTTACCGGATGAAACACATATTGACCTATCTGTCAAGCACTAAATTCACAACACTCGAGTTAGTTTAGAAAGGAATCAATCCGCTGCTGGAATACGTCCACAGGCTGATTGCCCCGCAAAATTTCACCGTTTATAGAAAATGAGGGGGTAGCCGATATGCCGGCGCTTTGAGCGGCACGGATATTGGCCCGGACCACATCTTCGTAATTGTTATTGTCCAGGCAGCTATTAAACGCCTCTATATCCAGGCCCAATGATTCGGCCGTTTGCAACCAGCCTTCTCTGGTATTAAATAGATTGGGCGCATCCTGTAATTTGAACACGGCGGGATGGAACTGCCAGAAGGCGCCCTGCTCGTTGGCGCATAAAGCAGCCACGGCCGTAGCCATCGTCGGATAATCCCCGGTTTGGCCTGGCAAGGCAAAAGGCAGTACCACCCAACGCACCGGCGCACCCTCATAAGCCGCCTCTAACGCCGGGGCTGTATCCAAATTGTAATTCTTGCAGTGCGGGCAGCCATAATCAGATACTTCCACTATGGTTACGGCGGCGTCGGCCGGGCCGCGCACCACACAATTCTCCGGGTTATCTTGACAATATTCGCCCAAATCCATTTGCTCCGGTTCCTGGAAGGCCAGGGCAGCCAATCCAACCAACAAAAGAATACTACCCACGACAATCACACCGATGACCAGCCAATTTGTCTTTCTTTGTTGTTTTTTTCTACGTTTTGTCATTGTTCCTTTTATCCTTGATCAATGCCTGTCTTCCCCGCCATGTTAAGTATCACATCTACTACCATAGCCCAGAAAGTGGATTGAATGGCATAAGTAAGCTATTATTTATCTGAAAACACCAAACTTGTCAGCAGCCTGTAGTTTATCCTGACAACGCCAAAAACAATCTTGCCGTTGTTCATGGGAGTTATTATGATCAACCTTGCCACACAATATCTTGGCTTGCAACTCAAAAATCCCATCATTGCCTCATCCTCTCCCCCCAATGTTCACGTAGACAATTTGCAAAAACTGGAAGAGGCCGGGGCTGCCGCCATTGTGCTGCCTTCGCTGTTTGAAGAACAAATACAATTGCAGGAAATGGGCTATGAACTCCCCTCGATGTTCGAGCCATCAACCCTGCCAGATGACCTGAAACATATCCCCGATATGGCCGAGTATAATCGGGGAGCTGATGGGTATCTGGCTCTCCTTCATCAGGCCCAAAAAGCGGTTTCCATTCCTATCATCGCCAGCCTGAACGGATATTACAGCGGTGGCTGGATACGTTACGCCCGACTTCTGGAAGCGGCTGGCGCAGATGCTTTGGAATTAAACATCTATTATGTGGGCAGCAAACCTCATGTCACCGCGGCCGAAATTGAGGATATGTACTTGAAGCTGGTGCAAAACGTGTGTACCAGTATTAAAATTCCGGTGGCCGTCAAAATTGGCCCTTATTTTACGGCAATGTCCAATGTAGCCGCTCGCCTGGATCAGGTCGGAGCTAATGGGCTGGTCTTGTTCAACCGCTTCTACCAGCCGGATTTTGACCTGGATACGGAAAGAGTCGTCCCTACGCTGGAGTTAAGCGCTTCGCCGGAACTGCGTTTGCGTTTACGCTGGACAGCCATCATCTCCCAATTTGTAGAGGCGGATCTGGCTATTACGGGTGGGGTGCATACGGCCGTAGACATCCTCAAAGGTATCCTGGCCGGGGCCACAGTCGTTATGATGACCTCAGCCCTCTTAAACCACGGCATTGATTACCTGGCCCAGGTGTTGACGGATCTGGAAATCCTTATGAAACGGTATGATTTCGACTCCATTGCCGCCGTCCGTGGCCAGATGAGCCAGCAGCGCGTTGCCGAACCGTCTGTTTTTGAAAGAGCAAATTATATGAATATCATCTTGTCTATGGTGGAGTAAGCGGCCAGCCGGAAGCTGAAGGAGGAAGCGGCAATATCTCATATTCCGCCGCAATTTGCTCAATTTCTGCAATAAGCTGCGGCGTATTGATATTTTTGAGCAGACAGCGCCGTGCGCCGGCCTGAAGAATTTTCTCCCGAACCCGGTCATCAATATAAGAAGCTAACACTAATACGGCCGTGCCCTGCTGCGTCAACCGCCTGACCAACCGCAAACAATCATCCGACGTTTCATTGCCCCCCGCCAGACCCAGAATAACCACCTGCGGTTTAGCCATACGCCTTTTAGAGACCACCCAGTGGCGCGTACCCGACGTCCCCACAATCTCAATAGCCGGTGAAGATTGCAGCCGCGCCGCCAACGCCTGGCGTACTCCCAAATGGTTATCTAAGATAAATACCCGAATTCTTTTCATCAAGCCATTCATACAAATTACAGAGACACTTTGGCAAAATTTTAAGACAAGTTTACAAAAAATCTACCCCCCTCCATTAGTGACAAACGTCATCACCTGCCAGTGTGCATACTCATCAATAGCAGGTATATTTGAAAGGTCAAAGAGGCGGCGCGCCTTTTAAGCCCATCGTCCCAACATTCGGGGAGTAAAGTCATCCCGCAACCATGACATTTGCCATCCCGGATTACCCAGAATCACTTTACACTATAAGAAACTGTAGAATAATTGTAACTGTTCAGGCGGACACAGAGTACACAAAGGCGGCCCAGAGAACCCAGAGAGATATGAGAAAGAATCTTTGCCTTCTCTCTGCGCCCTCTGTATTTTCTCCGAGAATCTCTGTGTCCTGTATAGTTACGAACAATTTACAAAATCGTTCTACAGTACACAGGAGCAAGCCCATGTTACTCGTCAATGACCTTATGACCGTGATACCCAGCACCGTCTCTCCGGAAACACCCTTGCGCACCATTGTCGGTATTATGAAAAGCGAAGGCTGCCGTCAGCTGCCCGTGCTGGAACGCGGTAAACTGGTGGGGATGATCACAGACCGGGATGTGCGGCTGGTCATGAATTCGCCCATGGTGGATCATGGTCATTGGCAGGATGAGGAGCTATTGGGCACAGTGACGGCCGAAAGCTGCATGACCCCCAAACCCATCACCGTAACCCCCGGCACCCCCGCCTACGAAGCCGCTCGTATGTTAGGTATTTACAAATTTGGCTCCCTGCCCGTCGTGGAAGACGACATGCTGGTGGGCATCATCACTGTGACTGATTATTTGAATTATGTGGCAAAAATATTGGAGGATGAGGCTTAAATGTCACTGGCCCTCACCGGCAGTGTCAACGTGATTGTCGTTCCTTCACCAAAGACGGAATGTATCTTGCAGGTTCCGTTCAAATCGTCCGCCCGGGCGCGCATATTCGAGAGGCCATGCCCCACTGAGTATGTCTTCGACTGAACATCAAATCCCTGACCGTTATCCCGAATCGTTAGCTGTATTTTATGATCATCCGTGCGTCTGAATGTCACTTCCACCTGTGTGGCTTTGGCGTGGCGAGCGATGTTGGCTAACGCCTCCTGGGTTGTCAGGAAAAGGGAGCGGGTAACCGGTGTGGGTAAATTTTCAATACTGTCCGGGGCAATGGTCAGGGAGACAGGCACAATGGCATTGGCCTGAAATTCCCGCACCAACCGGCCCAACCCTTTCTGCAAATCACCGCCAAAACGATGCGGCCGTAAATCCAGAATAAAGTTGCGAATGTCCCGAATGGTATCATTGAGGGCGCTAATAGCCTGTTCCAGGAGCATATCCGCTTCTTCCGGGTTTTCCTGCAATACCAGGCGGGTAGATTCCAGCGTTAACCCCACTGCATAAATGGATTGAATGACGCCGTCATGCAAATCCATACCGATGCGCGTCCGCTCTTCTACAATGGCCAGACGGCCTACCTGCTCATACAGCCGGGCATTTTGAATGGCTACTGCGGCGTGGGCAGCTAATAATTCCACCATTTCCTGGTCCGCCTGGGAAAACTCCGCCGCACCCCTCTTGTTTGTCAAATACAAATTGCCCAGTATCTCGCCGCCGGCCAACACGGGTACGCCTAAAAACGACTCCATAGGCGGATGCCCCTCAGGGAAACCCACAGAACGAGGGTCATCTTCCAAACACGGCAGGCGGATTGGCTTTCTTTCCTGCACGATGGCTCCTAACAAGCCCTTTCCTTTGGGAAGATGGGGAATGGCCTCCACAATTTCCGGGGACATGCCGCTGTGGACAAAGGCGTCCAGGTACCCTTCTGCGTTCGGTACGCCCAAAGCGGCATATTCTGCCTGCACCAGTTCGCGGGCCGCATTGACAATTTGCTGCAATACTTTTTCCAGAGTCAATTCGCCGGAAATAGCCATCGTGGCCTGATCCAGCACAGCCAGTTGTTTATTGCGGTTTTCCAGTTGCTTCTGCTGTCGTTTGCTTTCCTGAAAAAGTTGGGCGTTTTCAATGGCAATGGCGGCATGGGCCGCTAATACTTTTAAGACGCGCTCGTCGAGTTCGTTGAATTCGGATTCGTCCAGTTTGTTGGTGAGGTAGATACGGCCGTAAACTCTTTTCCCCGTCGTGATAGACACCCCAATAAAACTGTCCATGCGCGGGTGGCTCTCCGGAAACCCGGAAAAACGGGTGTCCCGCTGCACATCGGGAATCCGCAGCGGCTTGTCTTGTTCCGTAATGGTGCCTAACAGGCCAATGGCTTGGGGGGGATGAGGGATTTTCACGGCCGTTTCCTCATCAATACCGCTAAAAATAAACGCCTCCGGCAAATCATCCGTGGCTGACATCGCCACCGCCGCATACTGCGCCCCCACCAGCTCCCGCGCCGTCTCCGCAATACGCTCAAAAATAGTCGTCAGATTATCCAGTTCTACAATAGAAACCGTCGCCTGACAAAGCGCATCAAACATCCTTTCGTCATCACGCATCACGCTACAAATAATCCTTCAAATGGTGTTGAATCGCGTAAGCTGCTGCCTCTGCCCGGTTAGCCACTTCCAGCTTCGACAAAATACCGCTCACATAATTACGCACCGTGCCCTCGCTCAAGTAAAGCGCCTCCGCAATTTCCCGGTTCGTCTTGCCTTCAGCAATCAAAGCCAGCACGTGCATCTCCTGTGCCGTCAGATCGCCAAAAGCAGATGCTTCCTCCTGCTTGATTGAGCGGCGCATCTCATCAAACACCCGCTGCGTTAACGACGGGTCCAGCGTCGCCTCCCCCCGTGACGCTGCTTCAATCGCCCGAATCACCTCATTGCCCCCCACCTGCTTCAACACATACCCCACCGCACCGGCGCGGATTGCCGAGAACAACATTTCATCCTCAGCATAAGACGTTAACATGACCACCTTCGTATCAGGCAGTTCCGCCATAATTTCTTCACAGGCGTCAATACCGCTGCCGCCGGCCAGTCGTATATCCATCACCACCACATCCGGTAAAAACTGCAAAGCCTTCTCCACAGCCTCATGCTGTGACGCAGCCTCTGCCACCACCTCATAACCGGCATGGCGTTCAATTAACGTTTTTAAGCCCACACGGACTACTTCATGATCATCAACCAGGAGAATTCGCAAGTTCGACATAGTTCAAGTATAGCTACTTCTTAATAAGTTAACCAATTTCATTATACCCCATACCATATGAGTATCGTCAAAAAGTTTAATGACATTATGCCTTGTTTCTCGTGAACCAACCATGTACCATTCTAGCATTTCAGCGGACAATTACTTATGGCAAAGAAGGATCAAACGATCCAAACGTCACCACATTTGCAAATAATGGTAAATACACCCCTTTTTAAGGGATTATCAGTTGACGTATTGACAGCCGTCCTCAATCAGGCCCAATATTACAACTTTTCCAGCCAGAGTTTTATCTTCCACCAATATGACAAAGCGGAAAACATCTACGTCATCCTCAAGGGACAAGTATGCCTTTCTCAAACTACGTCCGCAGGCAAACAGGTTATCATCAATATGTTCGGCGCGGGTGACAACATGGCTATTCTGTCTGTCTTTGATAAAGCGATTTATCCCCTCACAGCCGAAGCCGTCACCGATTGCCTGCTCCTGGGCTGGTCCAGCCAGACCATGCAGCAGTTGATGGAACAATATCCCCGTATTGCTCTGAATACCCTCAAATTCATCACCAGCCGCTTTGTGGAACTACAAGACCGTTACCGGGAACTGGCTACCAAACGGGTGGAGCAGCGCATTGCGCACGCCCTGCTGCGGCTAAGCCAAAAACACGGCCAATCCACCTCCGATGGAATTTTCCTCAAGCTGCCCAATTCTCGCCAGATGATTGCCGAAATGACCGGTACCACCCTGTATACAGTCAGCCGCACCTGCCGCCAGTGGGAAGAATTGGGCCTCATTCAGTCTGGCCGGGAGCAAGTCACCATTCTCAATCCAGTCTCCCTCTCCGCCATCGCCCAGGAATTACCCCAAATCTAACACCGCACGACATCCTCCTGGTACCCTCCTCCCAATACCTGCCCTAATTGCGCCAGCGCAAAGACGGAGTATCCCCATTGTGATATTCTTCACATACATGGCAATATACCGAACGATCTCTGTTTATATGACTTATGTTAATCTGAATAAAAAGGCGCTCTATCTGCGAAAAATAAGATAGGAGATTTATTATGCAGGAAAACAAAAAACAATATATCAAACTAAGCATACTGAGCCTGGCAACGTTGCTGGGCGTTTTGTTTGGTTTGGGCGCTTACACTTTTTCCTATGCCGAGGGCGCATCCTACCTTTCCGAGGATCCCAGCGCCTGCCTCAATTGTCACGTAATGCGTGAACAGTTCGATGGCTGGAATCGGAACAGCCATCAGGCTGTCGCCACGTGCAATGATTGTCACACCCCGCGCGCTTTTCCTGACAAGTGGCTTGTTAAAGGAATAAACGGCTGGAATCATAGCTGGGCGTTTACTACGGGAAACTTCCCCAACACAATCCGTGCCCGGGATTTTAATGCCCAGATTGCGCAGGAAAATTGTGTTCAATGCCACCAGACAATGGTTAGCAATATACATCGTGACGGTAACGAACCAGAGTTGGCTTGCGTTGCCTGCCATAATGATGTAGGGCATGAACGATAAAGGTAAAACAATTTCCCCCTAAACCTCTGAGGTCTCTAAGACCTCAGAGGTTGGAAAGCGGGATAATTATGGACTTACAAAAAACTCCTATTTCCCCAATAATGTCGGATTTAGAAAAAGCAGGAGAAAATTAAAATGAAAAAGATTTTTTCGAAACAAATGTTGGTTTATACAATCATTTTTATCGGAGCGGCCGCTCTGACTGCAATAGTGGCCGGTCTGTTGATCAACGTCAACGAACGCAAACAAGAAGCAGCTCTCTACCCGTTAAAGGTAGTTGAGATACCGGAAGGCGAGCTTGATCCGGCCGTCTGGGGGCAGAATTTTCCCCATCAGTACGATTCCTTTAGCCGCACAGAAGAAGATTATGGCAAAACACCCTACGGCGGCTCGACGCCTTACAGCAAACTAGAGGCGTATCCAGCCATGATCCGGTTGTGGGCCGGCTACGCCTTCAGCAAAGACCATAATGAAGATCGGGGTCATTATTATGCCCAAATAGACCAGGAGAATACCCAGCGCGTCAAACTGGTGAGCCAGCCGGGCGCGTGTATCAATTGCCATGCGGCTGAAACGCCCCAGCTAATCGCCGAAATGGGGTGGGAAAACTTTAACCGTACACCATACAATGATTTAGTGGATAAATTACATTATGGTTCTTCTTGCGCCGATTGTCACGATCCGGAAACAATGGAACTGGTCATTACCCGGCCGGCCTTTGCCAACGCTATGGCTGAGCGGGGGATAGATTGGACGGAAGCGTCACGCCAGGAAATGCGCTCCTACGTTTGCGCCCAATGCCACGTTGAATATTACTTCCAGGGCGAAGATAAACTGCTAACTTTCCCCTGGAGCCAGGGGTTGAGCGTGGACGCGATAGAACAGTATTATGACGACGCCGGCTTTAAGGATTGGACGCACGCCGAAACAGGCGCACCCATGCTTAAGGTACAGCATCCTGAATTTGAGTTGTGGAGCAATAGTTTACACGCCCGTTCCGGGGTTTCCTGCGCTGATTGTCACATGCCTTTTGTGCGTGAGGGCAGCGTAAAAGTATCCGATCACTGGTTGCGCAGCCCCCTGGAAAATATCAGCGAATCTTGCCAGACCTGTCACAACCGCCCGGAAGAGGAGCTGAAGGAACGTGTGGCTATCATCCAGGACACGACTGCCGGTTTGTTACGCGACAGTGAAGAAGCTCTCCTCGATGCAATAGACGCCATTGTGGCGGCCAAAGATGCAGGGGCGACAGATGAAGACCTGGCCGAAGCCCTGAAACTGCATCGCGCCGCCAGTTTCCGCTGGGATTTTATCTCCTCGGAAAACAGCACCGGGTTCCACAACCCTCAAGAGTCGGCGCGTATTCTGGCTGAATCTATTGATCGGGCCCGGCAAGCTGAACTGGAAGCTAATAGAGTGTTGGTTAAAGTTGAGGGAGGCGGATAAGAAAAAGCGCGGGTCAGGTGCAAAAAGAGGGATACGGCCGTATCCCTCTTTTCTTTTGCCGATTTTCAGGGAAAATACCTGTCGGAGAACAGTTATGCCCAAATTATCGTTACGCATCCCCGTTTTGTTATTGGCAATGTTGGCTCTATTGGCCGGCATGTGGGCCGGCCTTTTGCGGCTGGGCTGGATTTGGCCGCCGTTGAACCCCCTCTTACCAGTGGAGCATGGACCGTTGATGGTGTCCGGCTTTTTGGGCACGCTCATCGGTCTGGAACGCTCGGTCGCTTTGAGTATGACGGCCGTACCCCGACGTAAATGGCTCTATTACCTCGGCCCGGCCATTACCGGTATCGGCTCACTCCTCATCCTGACGGGATTGGGGGTTTTCACCGGAGCGGTCTTAATCTGGATAGGCAGTGTGGCCCTGCTTATCACGTTTAGCCTTATTCTCAAGCGGCATACGGGGCTGGATACGGCCGTAATGGCTTTGGGCGCACTCTGCTGGCTGGTAGGAAACACAATCTGGTTGGCAAGAGCGCCCATGTATCAAATCGTCTGGTGGTGGGCCGCCTTTCTCATTCTTACCATCGCCGGGGAACGGCTGGAACTAAGCCGCGTCCTGCGCATCCCCCAACAACCCAAAATTACCTTCGGTCTCATTATTTCGCTCCAAATTCTCGGCCTGATCCTGCTCATGTTTGCCTACGACGGCGGCGTGCGCCTGTTCAGCTTCAGCCTCATCCTGCTGGCCCTGTGGTTAATCTATTACGATCTGGCCCGGCGCAACATTCACCAGGGCGGTTTGACCCAATACATTGCCGTCTGCCTGCTTTCCGGCTACTTTTGGTTGCTGGCGGCAGGGGTGATGGGTATTATTTTTGGCGGCGTCACTGCCGGTTTTCGCTACGATGCCATCCTGCACAGTATCTTTCTCGGCTTCACCTTTGCCATGATTTTCGGTCATGCGCCCATCATTTTTCCTGCCGTACTAAATGTTACCATGAGGTACAGCAGTATCTTCTACGTCCCTTTGATCTTGTTGCACTTGTCATTGCTCCTGCGCGTGGGCAGCGACTTGCTGTTGTGGTTTCCCGGCCGGCAGTATGGCGGGCTGCTAAACGTGCTGGCACTGCTGCTCTTTCTGCTCAACACGATTATCGCCATCATACGCGGCCAAAAAGAATCCGGCGCGCCGCCCACTTGACGTCAAAACGCCACTACACTTGACAAGTAAGGAACAGTGACAAATAATAAACAATATCCGACCAGCCCGTTATACCGAATTATGGTTCATCAGGATTTCGCGGGGTCAGAAAAAAATCTGACACGAATTTCACGAATTAACACGAAAAGACAGAAAATTCGGGCAATTCGTGTCAAAAATTCATTTTTCGGCAAGTCACCCCGTGAAATCCCAAAGAACCCGAATTA
>JALUPA010000531.1 GCA_027054335.1 Ardenticatenaceae bacterium | reverse complement strand
AAGTATTTGAATCTCTGTTTAAAAAACAGATGCCCATGCCCATTCTTACCGGATGAAACACATATTGACCTATCTGTCAAGCACTAAATTCACAACACTCGAGTTACCAATTACAATATCCGCATGACTTATTTAGACGGATTAAATGAAGCTCAATATACGGCCGTAACCGCCCCGCCCGGCCCTGTTTTAGTCCTGGCCGGCCCCGGCAGCGGCAAGACGCGCGTCCTGACCCACCGTATTATTTATCTGATGCGGGAGTTGCGCGTGCCCCCCTGGCAGATTATGGCTGTGACCTTTACCAACAAGGCGGCCAGGGAGATGGCGCAGCGCATTGCCCGGCTGATGGACGGTTCGCCACGCGGCCTGACGGTGGGCACGTTCCACTCCATTTGCGCCCGCATTCTGCGCCGGGAAGGGGACAACCTGCCCGGCTACGAGCGCGGTTTCGTCATTTTTGATACGGATGACCAGATTCAGGTGGTCAAGCAGACGCTCAAGGATTTGAATCTGGACGACAAGAAGTTTCCCCCTTACAAGATGCTCAACAACATCAGCAACGCCAAAAATGAGCTGATACCCTCGGAAGAGTATGCGGCAACAAACTATATCTCGGAAGTGACGCGCCGGGTGTACGGCCGTTACCAGGAAATCCTGCGAGCGAACAACGCCATGGATTTTGATGATTTGCTGATGAATGTGGTGGTCTTGTTTGACGGCCGTCCCGACATCCTGCAAAAGTATCAGGAACGATACCAGCACATCCTGGTAGACGAATTTCAAGACACCAACACGGCCCAGTACGGCCTCATCAAGCGATTGGCGGCGGCCCATCATCACGTTTTTGCCGTCGGAGACAGTGATCAATCAATTTACCGTTGGCGCGGGGCCGATTACCGCAACATCAACCGCTTCCGCGAGACGTACCCGGACGCGCAAATGGTCTTGCTGGAGCAAAATTACCGCTCCACCCAAATTATCCTGGACGTGGCCAAATCAGTCATCAAACAAAACCGGAACCGGGTACATAAAGATTTGTTCACGGAGCGGGAAGGCGGGGAGAAGATTGTAGTGCGCGAGGCGTATGACGAGCAGGAGGAAGCCAGCCTGATCGTGGACACGGTGCAGCGCCTCATGCTGGAAAATTATTCGCCGCGCGATTTTGCTGTGATGTACCGTACCAACGCCCAATCCCGTGCCCTGGAAGAGGCATTTGTCCGAGCCAATATCCCTTACCGGTTGATTGGGGCGACGCAGTTTTACAAGCGGCGGGAAATCAAGGATATTGTGGCTTATTTGCGCCTGATCCACAATCCGGCCGATACCGTTAGTTTTAACCGGGTCATCAACACGCCATCACGCAAAATCGGGGCGAAAACGCAGGACAAAGTGCGCGCCTGGGCCGCCCAATTGGCCCTCTCGCCGGCCGATGCAGTAGTGCGTTTGGCGACCGACCCGGACGTACAGCATCCCTTCACGGCACGAGCGGCTAATGCCCTGGCTAACTTTGGCGATATGTTGCACACCTGGCAAACTATACGGGAGGAAGCGGCCGTAGGGGATTTGCTGGATTTGATTCTGGAAGGCATCCATTACCGGGATTACCTGGATCGTATTGCCAAAGACGACGACGAAGCGCGGGACCGCTGGGCCAACGTGATGGAACTGCGGAACGTGGCCGCCCTCAGCGCAGACGTCTCCCTGGAAGATTTTCTGGAGCAAATTGCCCTGGTTTCCGACGTGGACGCTTTGGATGAGGAAGAAAATCGGGTGTCGCTGTTGACGCTGCACGCGGCCAAGGGGTTGGAGTTCCCGGTGGTGTTCCTGACTGGCCTGGAAGATGGCGTCTTACCCCATACCCGTTCTTTGGATGACAGTGAATCGCTGGAAGAGGAGCGGCGGCTCTTTTACGTGGGCATCACCCGCGCCGAGGACAGGGTGTATATTTCCCACAGTTTCCGCCGTATGTTTTATGGCAACTGGGAGGCGACGGTTCCTTCCCGCTTTTTGCGCGATGTACCGTCGGAATTGGTGGAAGGCGCGTCTCCGGCGGTGCAGCGGGAGCAGACGAAAACGCGGGCCAGCAGTTGGGATTGGTCGTCTAATACCCGTTCTTCTTCCGGGTGGAAAAAGGAGAAAAGGGCAACGGCCGTATCCTCTCCCAAACCTGTTTCAGCTAAACCAAAATACCAGCAATCGCCTGATTTTGACGACGATTTTGACCTGGCCGCCCCGCAAACAGCCCGTTACGAGACCGGCCAAAAAGTGCGTCACGCCAAATTTGGTGAGGGCATTGTGATTGAAAGCAAACTGACCGGTAACGACGAAGAAGTCAGCGTCGCCTTTCCAGATGTAGGCATCAAGCGGCTGGCGGCCAGTTTTGCCAGGTTGGAGGTGATTGGAGATTAGAGATTGGAGATTGGAGCTTGGCCAAATCTCCAATTTCCAATCTCTAATCTCTCACAACCATGCACTACCTGATTGACGGCCACAACCTGATTGGCAAACTGCCGGACATCTCGCTCTCTGATCCGGATGATGAGGTGCAGTTGATTTTTCGGCTGCGGGGGTGGACGGCTGTATCCCCCAAACGGTGTGTCACAGTCTACTTTGACGGCGGCATCCCCGGCGGGCGGAATGTGAAGCTGTCTACGCCACAGGTGCAGGTGGTGTTTGCCACGGCCGGTAAAACGGCCGACGCTCTGCTCATCCGCCACATCAACAAGGTGAAAAACCCGCCGGAGTTTACGTTGGTGACCAGTGACCAGGCGATTATCAAGACGGCCGTAGCCCGCAAGATGAAATACCTGCGTTCCGAAACCTTTGCCCCCTCCCTGGCTGAAACCGGTGCAGCCCGCCTGTCCCCGACCGAACCGGAAGACCCGCACCTCAGCGAAGACGAAGTGCAGGAATGGCTGGAACTGTTCGGCCCGGTAGATGAGGCTGCCCTGCGCCAACGGCCGAAACCGGTCTCCCCGCGCCGTAAAACCGCCGCATCCCCGGAAAAGTCAAAACCGGAATCGGAAGAACATAAACCGGTCATTCCCGCTTCCAGTAACCGGGAAGACCCGCAAATGAGCGAGACAGAGTTGGCCGAATGGCTGGCGCTTTTTGGCGGTCAGCCAGAAACTTCTACTCAATCGTCTGGTAAACGAGGTGGGGGAAAACGGCCGTCAAAATCAGAAAACGCCAACAAACTGGACGATGACGATCTGGCCGCCTGGCAGGAATTTATCGGCCATGATGATTGAGGATATGAAAATGATCAAAAAAATAAACCACGTAGCGATTGTTGTGCCGGAACTGGCTGACGCCCAAAAATTTTGGGTAGAGGCGTTGGGTTTGGAATTGGGCAGCGTGGCACAAGTCCCGGAAGAAGGAGTGGAAATTGCTTTTTTACCGGTAGGCGACAGTGAAATTGAACTGATCAGCCCCACTGAGGCGGACAGCGGCGTAGCCCGTTATCTGGCAAAACGGGGGCCGGGAATGCACCACATCTGTCTGGAAGTGGCAGACATTGAGGCCACGCTGGCCCGTCTGAAAACGGCCAAAATTCCGCTAATCAACGAAGAACCAGCGGTCAATAAAAATGGAACCCGCTATGCGTTTATTCATCCCAAAGGGGCTAATGGCGTGTTGGTGGAATTGTACGAGTTGACCGGACAGGCTGCCTGACAATTTGACAAATGTCACAAATTCCCTATGACATTCGGTACTTTTCCGTTTTGCCTAAAACACGTATCATCTTTGTATAAATCGCCATTAAAAACAAAATAGTTCGAGTCAAAACAAAGGTGTTCATAGGTTTATCTTGACAGTAGTCTTGTGGGATTACTTCAGTGACCTAAGTTGAGTATAGCAAGTTGTACTCGAAATCTAAGTTCTGATGGCGATAATTGCCTCACAAGATAGTAGTTGCGGGGGCAGCCGATATCCTGCCAGGGATATGCAGCGAGTTGTTGAATCGGGTTGTTGTAAACAGGTGCCCTGCCTGGTTTACTTCACAGGTTATACGTTTACTTCCATGTGAAGGGTCGAGCTAGTCTCGGCCCTTCTTTTTATTTTCCCAAGTTTTTCTATAACAAAAAAACCGCCTGCGGGCGGTTTTTTGCCATAGATTTTAGATTAGGTCGGGAAGCGTCCAGGTCGAGGGGGAGGGGTAGACACTTCCCTGGGCCTGGTCAAGTGTAGTTCCAGTCGCGTTTTCTCGTGCCAGTTTTGGGGAGGGGTCCCTCTTTGACTTGAACCAGACTTAGGGGCATCTTACACTATTGACAAGGTAAATGTCCAAACCCAATAGTACTACAACCGCCTCTCAAAAAGTTTACATAATGAGATGCGGGAATTGACAAAATAACTTGTCTTCTGCTACAGTAAGGGACATTATGAACTATTGGCGCACGCTTAATCACATTCCCGTCCCTACCGGCTCCGTTGCGGAAATAACGGGGTGTTGGCGTGGGGCAATGAGATAGGAGCCTACGGCAAGGAACAAAACTTGCCTTGATAAATTGCCCTTTTACGCCCCGTGTGTTTTGCACGGGGCTTTTTCATTTCTGGTAAAGATACGTTATAACAAACTGAGGAATTTGCCGCGAGTACACGCAGATACCAGGAGAGTTGAAAATGAAGATGAGCCAATTATTCGGCCAGACGCTGCGAGAAGCGCCGGCTGGAGTAGAAGCAGAGAGTCACCGGCTGCTGCTGCGCGCCGGATTTATACGGCCGTTAGCCGCCGGTATATTCAGTTATTTACACTTGGGGCAGCGCACCCTGCAAAAAATGGAAGCCATCATCCGGGAGGAGATGGATAGTCTGGCGGGGCAGGAAATCAAAATGCCTGTCGTCCATCCGGCCGCTATCTGGCAGGAGTCGGGGCGCTGGTACAAGATTGATGACGAGATGGGCCGCTTCCGGGACAAAAACGGCCGGAACATGGTGTTAGCCATGACCCACGAAGAAATCGTTACCGATCTGGCCCGGCGGGAAATCCACAGCTACCGGCAGCTGCCGCAAATGGTGTACCACATTCAAACCAAATGGCGGGACGACCCGCGCCCCCGCGCCGGGCTGATCCGCGCCCGCGAGTTTACTATGCTGGACAGTTACACTCTGGATACGGACGAAGCGGGGCTGGACAAACAATACCGAGCGCATTACGAGGCGTATTTTCGCATTTACGGCCGTTTCTCCCTCCCTGTTATTGCCGTAGCAGCGGATGTGGGCATGATGGGCGGCAGCGCGTCCCACGAATTTATGTATCTCACTCCTATTGGCGAGGACACCATTTTGCTGTGTGAGGAATGCGGCTACAAGGCTAACCGGCAGACGGCCGTATGCCAAAAACCGGCTGCCGCAGCCGAAGAAATGCAGCCGCTGGAAAAAGTCGCCACCCCGGATTGTAAAACCATCGCTGATCTGGCCCGCTTCCTGAACATTCCCGAAGCGAAAACGGCCAAAGTGGTCTTTCTGACAGCGACGACGATGACAGGACAGGAAAAGCGGGAACAGTTGGTTTTCGCCATCGTGCGCGGGGACATGAATTTGAATGAAACGAAGCTGGCAAATGCTGTGGGGGCGGTGGGGTTACGGCCGTCTACCGCAGCAGAAATCCGGGCTGTGGGAGCCGAGCCGGGTTACGCCTCCCCGGTGGGGCTGGCTGGCGTCCTGGTAGTGGTAGACGACGCCATACCGAATTCGCCTAATCTGGTTGCCGGGGCCAATGAGGTCGGTTATCACCTGAAAAATGTGAACCTGGGCCGGGATTACGCAGCGGACATTGTGGCCGATATTGCTGTGGCGGAAGCAGGGGCGGCCTGTCCCCAGTGTGGCGCAGAAATGACGGCCGGACGCGGTGTGGAAGTAGGTAATATCTTCAAGTTGGGCACAGCTTACAGCGAACCGTTAGCGGCGACATTTCTGGATAGAAACGGCCGCCCCCAACCCATCGTCATGGGCAGCTACGGCCTGGGCGTCACCCGCACATTGGCTTGTCTGGCGGAGGAGCATCGGGACGAATACGGCCTCGTCTGGCCGGTCAGCGTGGCGCCGTATCACGTCCATCTGGTGGCCCTGCGCGGCGGGGAAGCAGAAGCCGATTCTCTCTATACCCAGCTGCGCGCCGCTGGCGTGGAGGTTTTGTATGACGACCGAAACGAAGCCCCCGGCGTCAAATTCAACGACGCCGACCTCATCGGCCTGCCCCTGCGCCTGACGATGAGCAAACGTTCCCTGAAAAACGGCGGCGTGGAGGCCAAACTACGCCGGGAAACGGAACGGCAAATTGTGCCGCTAACCGGCGCCGTGACTTATGCGCAAAAACAGATACAGACCTTGCAGACTGGTGGTTGACCGACCCTAAATCATTCTCCTCCCAGGCTTTGGATGCCGGGATGGATGGTGTCTACGGCCGTGTTCACTTCCTGCCGGGCCAGTCCCCATTGCTGGCGGCCAATACCGCCGCCGCTTTGGGGATTAGCCAGAAATTCGCGGCAGTTCTCCGTCATGTCACGAGCGCCATTGCTGAACACATCAATGGCAGCCCGGTAAGCCCCATAAGCGTATTGGGCTTCGCCGCTGGCGGCTGCCACGTCAAAAGTGGGGGCAAAAGCTACCCGGTCATAGGTATCCACCACGTCCTGGCAGCTAATGACGCCGGTGCGCAGAGCAGCGTCAATCAGGCCGCCGTAAGATTGCATATTATTACGGGCTGCCGTCATGGCTTGCAGTAGCTCTTCTTCCACACTGGCTGAAGGGGCTTCCGTAGGGGGCGGACTGCTTTGACTGGCAGGCGCGGGGGTGTTGGTGGGTGGAGGCGGCGGGGTTTCGGTGGGTACGGCCGTTACTTCCACTTCCACTTCTACCAACCGCGTCACTTCTATTTCCCGCGTGACTTCTACTTCTGTTTCTACTTCGCGGGTCACTTCTACCGATTTTTCTACTTCTACAACGCGGGTAATTTCTACTTCGCGGGTTACTTCGACCGGTTTTTCTACTTCCACAATACGAGTTACTGCCACCGGTTCTGGTGTGCAGGCAACAAAAAACAACGCTCCCAAAAATACAGCTATAACCATTGTATACTTCATCAAACAACTCCCTGTATTTTGAAACTACTGGCTTGTAAAGTAAGGTAAATAAAGTATAGTGAAGTAGATATTTTTTGTAAAGAATTGGGTCACGGATTTCAGGAGGCAGTATGAGTACAGGTTTTATTGAGTTTGATCTGGACAAGGGGATGGGGCAGGCGGCGATGTTGGTGTACCGGCCCTGGAGTGTGCGCACGTTGAAGGTGCGGGTAACGACCCAAGCAGGCCAGCCGGCTTTGCGCCTTCGCCCCAGCCGGGTGCGGCCCAGAGATGAACGTGACGGCCGTATCCGGGCCGAAGCAGACAACAGCGATGATTTTGTCATCAGTTGGGGCGGCGGGCATGAGGCAGGGCCGTGCCTGAAAAGCGTAGACAAGCTGAAAGCGTTTGAAGAGTGCGTGCCCCTGACCAGCGAAGATACCAGCTTTATCTTTTTCAACGTCCAACATATCGGACCGGATGTGCCGGATGACGCGCAAGTGACATTGTTGGCCTACAATGAAGAATCCGATGAGGTAACGGCCAGCATCACCGTCAGAAGCCGGCCGATTTTCCGCAGGAAGTGATACGGCCGTCCCGTCAAAACAGCGTCTGGCAGCTTACCCCCGGCCAATACCTGCCTGTCTACGACAGCCGCTGGTGGCCGTCTATTCAGGTAACGTATGAAGCGCAAACGGAAACGTACCCGCTGACCATTCGGGAGGAGGGAGATAAATTTATGGTGGATTGGCACGGCCGTACTGTAGCCACTATTACCGACTACACCAACTCCGTCCTGCGCACAGACAAGGTGGGCATTGCTTTTGAACTGTTCACTTTTGATCACTGGTCGCTGGCCTTACGCGCCTGGTTCTTCTGGCTGGACAAGCGTGTGGCTGATGGCCTGACCGTCGGCATGATTGGCCGCCACGAAATCCCCGATGCGGAGCGCTTTGACATCCTCCTGCGGCGGCAAGACGGTGCGCCACTGTTGGCCTGCACCGATATGCACTGGCGGGAAATGTGGGCCGTGGCTCTGCCGCAAACCACCCTGGAAGCCACACTGGGGATGGGTTGGGAGACGAAGAAGAAGCTGCTGCAAGACACCGTTTTGGGCAGCGGCGATCAGGCTGCGCCGGAAAAATCGTATAACCCTACCGAAAAATTCATTCCTGCGCTGGCTAAACGGGAAGCCACCGTCACCACCCGCGCCAAGGGGACCGAAGCCCATCTGCCCATGCTGCATAACGTCGCCAAACCAGATGCCCGCACGGTGCAGCGTTTGGGCAGCAGCGATGTGCGGTTGGGGTAAATTACCAAGCGCTTTTTCCCCATTCATTCCACGACACAACCTCATCTACCGGCAGCCGTTTGGCCGGATGGAAGTCGTCACCGGTGTAGTAGGCCACAGGGATCAGGGCAGCCTGGGTCACGTCATTGGGGATGCCCAGGAGAGCGGCGATTTCGTTTTCGTAGCGCAGGTGCAGGGTCGTCCAGGCCGCGCCCAGCCCCCGTGAGCGCAGGGCCAACATGAAGGACCAGGCGGCGGGCAAGATGGAGCCGTACAGCCCTGCTTGCGCCATGGGACCGAGATTCTCGACACGGCCGTGAATGCAGGGAATCACCATCACCGGCACGTTGCCCATATTTTGCGCCAGATAAACGGCCGATTTCACCACCCGCATCTGCTGCTCCTCATACAATTTGCCCTTACCCTGCGTCGCTGCCTGTTCCTCCTGCGAGCGGGCATAGATGAAGAACGACTCCCGGTACAACGCGCCAATCCGCGCCTTCTTTTCCGGGTCTGTCACCACCACAAAATGCCACCCCTGCGCATTGCCCCCGGTTGGCGCCTGAATAGCAATTTCCAGACATTCCCGGATGATTTCCGGCTCCACCGGCCGCGTCAAATCCAGCCGCTTCCGCACCGTCCGCGTCGTTGTTAATAATTTATCTACTGTGGCTAAATCCATCATACACTCCTTTCAATTGACGATTGCCGCTTTTGGCTTTACGATTGCCGCCGACTACTTAACTACAAGACTACCCGACTAAATTGTGACACATTATGACTGATTCTCCAATGCACTATCTGGAAAGGTATAAACCCATTGTTGGCGATTGGGAGGCATTTGCCACGGCCGTAACCCAACCTCTGCCCACGACCATCTGGGCCAACCCTCTCAAAACCACCCCGGAACAACTGGAAACGCTGCTGGCCCAATCCGGTATCCGCCTGAAGCCGGTTGGCTGGTATCCCGGTGCGTATCGCTGGCCGGATGGGATGCAGCCCGGGTTGCGTTGGGAATATCTGGCCGGGCTGTATCACGTGCAGGAAGAGGTTTCCCTAATCCCCGTCACCTTGCTGGACGTGCGGCCGGGCGAGCGGGTGCTGGATATGTGCGCCGCACCGGGCAACAAGACGGCGCAAATCAGCGTGGCTTTGCAGAATCGAGGTACGGTGGTGGCGAATGACCGCAACGCCGGCCGGATGCGGGCAGCGCGGCAGGTGTTTGACCGGCTGGGCATTGTTAACGTGACCGCCCTGACACGTGACGCGGCCAATCTGCCGGCCGAGATCGGCCAGTTCGACAAAATTTTGGCAGACGTCCCCTGCACCTGTGAGGGGACGTGCCGCAAAGAACCGTTTGTGCTGCGGCGGGCTTCGGCCAGAAATGCGCGCAAGATGGCCCGGGTGCAGCGGGCCATTTTACGGAAGGCGGTGCAGTTGTGCCGGCCGGGCGGCCGTATTGTCTATGCCACCTGTACCTTTGCCCCGGAAGAAAACGAGATGGTTCTGGATTCCATTCTGCGGGAATTTGCCGGGGAGATTCACCTGCGTCCGGCGGCCATCCCTCATTTCACTGCATCACCCGGTATTACACATTGGGACGGCCGTGACCTGAACCCCGACCTGATCCATGCCTTGCGCGTCTGGCC
>JALUPA010000530.1 GCA_027054335.1 Ardenticatenaceae bacterium | reverse complement strand
TGGCCCGCCTGGACGACGGCGCCGTCCGCCGGTGACAGAATCTTCAGATTGGGGTCCGCAACAGCGGTGGACACGGCAATTGCAACCCCGGATAAGATGAAACTGCACGTGTATACTGATTTCATCCAGTTCATGGCATACACTCCTGAAATGTAGCAATATCTTATATGAAGCCATTGTTTTCGTCGAGTGACGGCGAACTGGCGGGGGAGTATGAGTATATTGAGACCGGATTAATATCAATGATTTGAAAAATATGTATTTAGGAGGGTGTTCAGTGAACATCGCATATAGACAACAGAAACAGATGATGGTGCGGGCCCAATGAGCAGTAAGCCTGTGGTGACGGTGGGGATCGTGGTGGTAACGGGTATTCTCGTTGCCGGGGGGTGGTTTACGTGGCAGTCCCTGGGCACAGGTGGCGGTGGCCGGACCTTGACGGTGGTGGGGACCTCCATGGCGCCGACCATACAGCCGGGTGAGCAGGTGCGGCTTATGGAGCAGTCCCCGGAAGAGATTGCCCGGGGCGACCTGGTGGCGATTCGTTTTCAGACTCGTGAGCGCCTGATGGTGAAGCGGGTCATTGCCCGGGCGGGTGATGAAGTCTATTTGCGGGATGGACGGGTTTTTGTCAATGGCGCTCCCCTGGTCATGGAAGGGTGGCCGGAGACCCGGCGGGTGAATGAGCGCGCCTGGAAGGTACTGGGGATACAGCTCAGGAACTATGACAACCGGGTGCCGCCCAACAACGTGATTGTGATGGGAGACAACGCCCTGCGCAGTTATGACAGCGGTGATTTTGGCATGCTGTCGCTGACGCAGATAGCCGGGCGGATTGAGCGATGAGGCGCGCGAGAGCGGGGATAAGCCCACCAGAGCAGGAAAAGTCATGAACCTGTCATCGAAAATCCATCCATTCCGGGGTGGCTTATAGGTTGGAGGCACTGACTCGACGCTTGCTGTGTCAGGCTGATGGTGAAGGTGATTGTCAGAAGATTTGCAACCCAAGAGCCATGATTGATTTGTGATCACATGCAGTTAGACCTATACTGAAAAGAATAATCGCGCCTTCTATCATGGCACCCCGTCAGGAGGACGGGACGCAAAGCCCATGGGTCAGTAAGGAAGGAGTCAAAACCGGCAGCCGGGCTACCGAGGTGCACCTCTCAGAAACTTCTGAGGGGTGGATGACGGTAGCCCGGCTGTTTTGTTTTGGGACAAGGCCAACAACAAGAAATCCCGGCCGGGGGGACAGACGAGGTGCAAAAACGCCCGCTGTGTCCTTTGATACGGGAAAGAATCCTGGAGGAGGAAGCATCATGAACAAGCCACCCATTCGTCACAGCCTCATGCGCGGCATCATGGCCCTGCTGTTACTGATCCCGCTGGGGGTGTGGGCCATCCCCCAGACCCTGAGCTACCAGGGCTACCTGACGGACACCTCGGGCGCGCCGCTGACCGGGACGCACAGCCTCACCTTCAGCCTGTACACCGTGAGCAGTGGCGGCACGGCCCAGTGGAGCGAAACCCAGGGGACGGTGCAAGTGAGCAACGGCCTGTTCACGGTGGAGCTGGGCAATGGCGCGGCCTTTCCCGTCAACCTGTTCGCCACGCCCCTGTGGCTGGGGATCAGCGTCGATGGGGATCCGGAGATGAGCCCGCGCACGCCCTTGAGCAGCGGGGGCTATGCCTTCAAGGCGGAGGACGCGGACCGCCTGGAGGGGGTGAGCGCGGCGAGCCTGGACCAGTCGGCCCATGTGGCGGACATGGGGAATCCCCATGGCGTGACGGCGGCGCAGGTGGGGGCGGCGGACGCCACGGCGCTGAACAATCATCTCAACGACACGGGCAATCCCCATGGCGTGACGGCGGCGCAGGCGGGCGCGGTGGACACCACCAGCTTCACCGCGCACACGGGTAATCCGGCGGCGCACCATGCGCCGTACAGCGATCCCCAGGCGGTGTCGGCGATGGGCGCCAAGGAGGACGGCAATTCCTTGAACCATGACAAATACACGGACGCGGCGGCGGTGCTGGCCATCAAGGCGGCGGATGGCAGTGGTTCCACTTTGGATGCGGACCAGTTGGACGGCCTGCACGCCAGTGAGCTGATCGATGCGGCGCAGGACGAGGTGCGCATCCCCATCAGCGCCCTGCCGTTCACCATCAGCCAGCCGGGCTCCTACTACCTCACCGGCGACCTGACGGCCACGGGCACGGCCGGGATCACGGTTAATGCAGACGACGTCACCATCGATCTGATGGGTTACCGCCTGATCGGGGATGGCAGCGCTAATATTGGCATCAATCTGACCGGGCGCAGTAATGTGACCATACGGAATGGCACGGTGCGGGGGTTTGGGGACAGCGGGATTTACCAAGGACCAGGCACTGGCCGTTCTATCCGCGTGCTGGATGTGCGGGTGCTGGGTAATGGGGGCAGTGGAGTCTTCCTGTTTGGCAGTAACCATCTCGTGGCGCGCTGTGTGGCGGGGGATAATGGAGGTTATGGGATATATGCTGGGAACAGCTCACGCCTGCTGGACAACACGGCCTATAACAATGCGGGAGCAGATGGCATTTCTGGCGGCCCAGGTTCCACCCTCACCGGCAATACGGCCTATAACAACCAGCAGATTGGTATTGTCGGTAGCACCGGCGCCAGCCTCACCGGCAACACGATCTATTACAACCAGAGCTGGGGGATCTTTGGGAATGGCAGCAACACCATCAAGGACAATACGATTTACTCGAATAACCAGTCTAATACGTCTGGTGTGGGCGGGTTGCGCGTAGGCTCTTACAGCCAGGTGCGGGGTAATACGCTGGATGGCAATCTGCAGAACAACCTCTATGTTTTTAGCACTGACAATGCAATCGAAGAGAATCTGGTGACCGGCTCGACCGTTGGCATCAACTTTGTTCAAGCCAGCGGAAATTACTGGAACAACAACCGCGCCTCGGGCAATACGACTGATTATGTCAATGGCGCGGGCCAGAACAGCAGTCCGGGGAATGTTTCATTCTGAGTTTCATGCGGGGGCAGAGGAAGTTTAGTGTCCTGCAATCTCTTGATCCCACAAGAGGAGGGAAGGCATGAACCTGTCATTGAAAATCAATACATTTCGGTGCGTAACTATCGTGAAATTAGCGCATAGAAGCGACTTGGCCAATCATTGTTGAGAAAGTGCCGCGCCAGCCAGCGTGATGTTGCCGGACGCCCCATAGTCATCGACGAGGGTATAAGAGATCAGCAGGGACTGCCCGGCG
>JALUPA010000529.1 GCA_027054335.1 Ardenticatenaceae bacterium | reverse complement strand
CGTAGAGAGTGAGAACGGCCGTTTCGTCACCTTGCGCCGCTTGCAGTACCATCTCGCGATCACAATTCAATGTCAGACTCTCCTGATCTGTTTAACGGGATTAGGGTGAAAAGGAAACGGGTGGGATAAGTAGCAGTACGGGGTGCAGAGAACTTGTTCGGCAAAAGTTTGTCAGGTTTTGAGACAGGCATAACTGTAGTTTCTTCCTCGGTTGCTGATGGTTGTGGTGTAGAAACGGCCGTTACCACTCGTGGCGCTGTCGTTATTGGTGTGATTACGCCGATGATTGTTGGCCCGGCAAATGTGCCCCAAAAGAGTACGGCCAATCCGCTAATGAGAATGACAACAATTATGGCTCCCGCAATAACAATGGTCGTAAGTTCTCTATCGTGACTGCTGAACAACACCGCTTTTTTGGCATCTTCCCCACATCCCCTTCTGCCAGCATTTCCGCCGTCCAATCAGGCGGGTAAGCAAAGCTGAATCTCAGTTCCTGGTCGTCATAACGGGAGTCGGCCGGAACTTGCATCCAATCGGCCGTCTCCGGAGGGGTGATGGGAACGCCAGTGCGTTCACACCGCTGAAATAGGCGTTGATTTCTACTGTTTTACCAGGCATTGGCCGGTTTTGCAGTAGATTGGCGATATCAGCGGCGGTAGAAACGGCCGTTGCCCGGATTCAATATCAATCAGGATGAATGCGCCCCCCTCCGGAGGAGAAGCGGCATACCAACTATCGCTCACGCCGCGCGGGTACAAATCGGTGGGAAGATCATTATGCCCGCCAATGGCGCACTGTAATGCCCAGGATGGCGAGGAGGCTTATCCCGGTCAATCCCAGAAAAATGAGGGAGAGGTTGTTGAGGATGCCGGGGGCATACAGACGGCCGATTGCTTGCAGGAGCAGCCCCAGGCCCAGCGTAATCTGAACGATCCGGCCCAGGCGTTCCGTTTGGCGTGCCGACTGTTGGAATCGGGGTTGGGTAAACAAGCGGCTGCGTTGGCCGATGCCCAGCCGCCTGTTTAATTGCGGCTGGAATAACCCAGCTACGATCAGAAGCAGGCCCAGAAGGCCAAAAAAGAGGGTGGGTAGCCAATATGTGGGTGCCATGCGGTTAACGGTATCTGACCCAGGGATAACACCGGCGCCCAAGGCGATTAAATCGGATACGGCCGTTGTCAGCGGCGTAGTGCGGCTGCACAAAAACACTTCCAAATCCGTTTCGCTGCCGTTGGCGTAAACCAGATATTCACCGCCAACGGTAAAAGGGTAGCCGCAAGAGATATCGCTGCGGGCGGTATGCGCGGTCAGGGTTGCTTGCACTGGCCCTTTCCACACTTCGGATACCTGGAAGGTGACTTGCACCGGGTCGACGCTGCTGATGACCAGCCAATCTCGCCTTTTGATGTCGGTGACTTTGCCGGCAAATACGGCCGTTGAGCGACCCATCTCCGCCCTGGGTACTCCCGGAGAGGCGCAAGAACAAGCGTAAACGGCCGTAGGCGTCAACACCAGCAAATTCAAAGAGACCATTGCGGCAACTAAATATAAAATCAGCCACGTTTTTGACCGGTTCATCTTACTCACCTGCTTCACCTGTGAT
Organism: Ardenticatenaceae bacterium; assembly: GCA_027054335.1. GTDB lineage: Bacteria > Chloroflexota > Anaerolineae > Promineifilales > Promineifilaceae > JAJRTP01. Next base: position 1,679 of record JALUPA010000529.1, on the reverse strand, counting down.
ATTGGGGATGTATTCCTCCGGCAAGAAACTTCCCATCCGCCAATAAGGGCCGCCGCATGGGACGGGAATCGGCTGGCGCAGCTCCGAATTATTCGCGGCCGTTTGTTCACCGCCGCCCATGTAAACCGTTTCGCCCACCCGCGCCGCCACTGCGCCCGTCTCATCCAGAATTTCCCAAACGCCGTCGTTATCCGTCAGGAAATAATCCACCTGCCAGATGACCAGATAATTCTCCCCCTCGCTGCGGACACGCAGGCAGCCATTCTCGACAACCAGTTTCCCTACGAGCAGGGCATCCATGAATACCGCGTCGCGCTGCTGGAGTTGGGGCATGAATACGTCGGGGACAGGGGTGATGGGGAAGGGCGGTTCCTCGCCTACCGGTTCATAAAAAGTGGTGATCACAACGCTTTCCGGTAGAATGACGTTGGCTTCCGCCAGCGCCGCGTCCAATGCAGTGCGGTCGGTTGTGCCCAACTCGACGTAGTTTTCCTGTACCATTATCGCCGTGTAGACCGGAAGCTGTATCGCCTCCAGAAGGCGCAAAACCGTTTGTTGGTCGGCCTGGAGTTGGGCGTAGGTATAACGCGCCGGGCGCAGTTCGATCAGTTGGGCCAGTTGGTCGTCATTAGCCACGTATTTCCGAATGGTTTCCTCGCCATCGTGGGTGAAAGCAACGACGACGCGATATTCCGGGTCGTGCTCCAGCCACAAACCGGCAAAGGTATCGGCTTCGTTGGCTTGCAACTGCTCATTCAGGGTGCTGATGGCGTCTTCGTTTTTCGTGTCTAAGCGCGCCAGCGCTTCTTCGATGGAGACGCCCATCTCTTCGGCGTAATACTGGGCGTCTTGCAGGATGGGATTGTCCATCAAAAAGGTGACGGCGAGGGCGTCATTCTCGATGGACAGTTCCAGCGTGAATTCGCCGCCGTCTATTAAACCGACGCCAAAAGTGGAATCAGCCGTCCACTCATATGCTTTTTGGCTGGCGGTAACGTGGAGGGCGAGGCTGCGTTGGTCGGTGGTGAAGGTCGTGTAATCCGTCGTCGCCGCCGGGGGCAAAGGGCCGATTTGTTCTGTTTGGCCGCCTACGGTGAGCGTGACGTTGCTAAAATCATGCTCGCTTACGTTTTTCAGGCGCAGGTGAACGCCGGAAAAGTCGTAGCCGTGCAGGGGGATGGGTGTAGGCGCTGCCGCCGATTCGGTTTGGGTGGCAGGGACGCAGGCGGCGAGCAGTAGAATCAGGTACAGGATGGAAACGTGTTTCATCATATCCTCCTTGCACCATGAGATTGGTTCAATCTCGCAGATTGAACCATCCAATCTTCCGGTGCGGTCACGTAAAAATTATACACTGTGCATCATTGTTTGCTGGATGATTGGCCGCCGATTGGTAGACGGCCGTAACTCAAAACACAAGGCGATACGCAATACGTAGCACGGCTGCTATAATTTCGGCATGACGACACAGACGATGGACAAACGAAAAGCATGGTTGGGTGCGCTGCGGCTGCGCACATTGCCTTTGGCGCTGGCCTGCATTATGTTGGGTGCGTTTTTGGCGGCGGCTGACAGCGTGTTGAATTGGGCGGTCGTGATCTTGTGTGTGGTTACGGCCGTATTCCTGCAAATCCTCTCTAATCTAGCCAACGATTACGGGGATTTTGTGCATGGCGCAG
>JALUPA010000528.1 GCA_027054335.1 Ardenticatenaceae bacterium | reverse complement strand
GCCGGGGGCGATGGTGCGGGCGATGCGGCGGGAGTTTGGCTCTGACCCGGCTGATTTGCGGGCAGGGATTGGCCCGACGATTGGCTGGGCGCAGTATGAGGTGGCTGAACCGCTGGTCAGCCAGGTGAAGGGGACGTTTGCCCATTGGCCGGAACTGCTGCGTGTGCCGCCGGGGCAGGGGAACGGCCGTTACCATTTTGATCTGGCGTTGGCGAATTACGGCCGTCTGGCGGCGGCCGGCGTGCCGCAAATCGAACTGTCCGGCCTCTGCACTGCCACGCGCACCGACCTCTTCTTCTCCCATCGCGCCGAAAAGGGCAAAACCGGCCGTTTCGGCGCGATCTTCATCCTTTCCTGAGCAATTTAGCAAGATCATTTTCCTCTCATAATTCCAAAGATGTGCCGGAAAATTAGCTGTTTTTCCGTTTATGATTAGGGTGTGTTTCATTTACTTAAAACGTGAGCAGTGCCAGGCACGGGGTGAACGGCTCTAGCCAGCCAAGGCCGTTTTGCCCCGTGCCTGGCACTACCTACCAAAGTGACAGTCACGGGGCAAGCGGCCTCACTCTGCCTAAGTTTTTGCGCCCCGTGACTGTCACTTCAAGTAAATGAAACGCACCCAAAATATTTGACGGTAGACGCTCTGGCGGAGGAAATCCATTGTCGTTTGATGAAGTTGTACGCCATCATGGGGGATCGTCGCGCCGCTTTGCGCCAGTTCGATTATTGTCAGGACGTTTTGAAAAATGAGTTGGGTATCAATCCCGTTTCAGAGACCAGAGCTGTGTACGAGGCGGTGTTTCGGGAACGGCCGTTTTCCTTCCCCGCCGGTTTGTAGACAGTTTGTAGACACTGGCTTGTTAATATGCCGGTAGATTGGGAAAAAGTTTTAGCAGGCCTGTTGAAACCAGGCAAACGTATTGGTAAAAAGATTGACAAGTTTTGGAGGTAATCATGTATCAAGAACAGTTTGAAGGTGAATATATTGGGCTGTTGGTGCAAAAAACAGGTCGAACCATGAGAAAATACCGGATAAACTGGATGGGTTCAAGGTTGATGTAGAAGTGAGCGGCCCCATAAATATCCAGCCTCAGCCGTAATTAGCTTATTCTTCCGGCGTCCCCGCACTTTCGAACAAATAAGCGTTCCCTTGTTTGCCTGTGACCTGAAGCGCCTGGCAACGGCTTAACGTATAAGTCATGCGCTGCGCCAGGTTGGGGCGGATGTGGAGGGCGGCGGCTAACTGTTTGTTGGTAAACGGCCGTGCCAAATCCCCCGGCAGCAACCTGAGAAAATCAACCGGATCGGCAAACGTTTCCATCTGCGCCACCTCCAGCAGCCGCCGGTCGTGGATGCTCCATCGTTTGCGCCGCCAACTGCCCTGGCCGTCGTCCCGCAAAATCTCCTCTTGCTGCGTCAGCAATACGCCAATCGTCAGGTGGGGATGGGCCAGCAAGTGGGGGATGTAGACCAGTTCCCGGAATACGTCCGCAATCTGGCCCCGTTTGGGGGATTTGCGGCGGCTGACCGGTTCGCCCACGGCCGTTTGCCGCACAATCCATTTCTCTGCCGCCACCGGGTAAAGCAGAAGTAGTTCGTGATTTTCCAGCAGGCGGGGCAGTTTGCGCTTCAACGCCCCGAAGTTGCCCGTCTGAATCTCAACCAACTGTTCGCCACGCATAATGTCAATGACAAAACCGTCCACCGCCACTTCAAACCGGTCACCGGCACGGCCGTACCACGCCTTAATCCCCGCGTGCAGAGACTTTTCTGCCAATGTGCCAATCCCGTTTGCCATGATCTTTTGCCGCGGATTTCGCGGATTTATCTGGATTTTTCTCCGGTAATTCCTGGCGCGCTTCGCGTCCTGTTTCGGCTGCGCTCAACACAGGTTTGCGGTTTTTTCAGTAAGGTCATTTGTGGTAACGCCTTCAATCTCCCAGCTTGTACAAATCCCAGTCATCCATAAACCAGCCATTATTCTGGATAGCCCAACGGCCGCGCAGCGCTGCCCCTACCCGCACATTTTCCGTCTGATTGAGGGTAAACGTGTAACGAAAATGGTTCTTCTGGCCGAAGGCAGGCAGCAGCCAGCCCGTGTTCCGGCTGCCGGCCATTAGTTTCACTTCACCGGACAGGGGATCGGATGCCCACACCTTCTCGCCGTTTTTATACCTTTCCACCAAGTCAGGGAAGACGTTGATTTCCAGGACGTATACGCCCGGTTCCAGCAGCAGGTTGGTGGTCAGTTCAAAATGGATAGCGCCGTACCCTTTGAATACTTTGACTGTTTGATTGCCGTCCCAGATGAATAACGGCCGTTCCGCCGGCGGCAAATAAGCAGCGGCCAGTACCCGCACTTCCGGGCGCACCCATTCATTCCAGGGATCGGGGTCCAGACTGTTGTCCCCTTTTTGATACCAAAACTGCCATCCCTCCGGTATTTGCAGTTCGGAGACGCCGCCTGGGTGGTACCAGCCGCCTTCAAAAGAAGGGTTGGGCAGCAAATTGGGGCCGCGCGGCGGGGTTTGGATGAGAGGCAGGTAAACGGTATTGTTTTGGGAATGGGCAGGACGGCCGTAGATGAAGAGAGGGATGAGAGTTACGGCCGTTATACCCAGCCACACAGTCCATTGCCAATGTCGTTTCATTATTTGCCTCCGCTGCACTTACACAAGCGCCCCGGCCATTTTACACAATATGATTTTCGCTTGACCAAATGCCTGAATCCTGATAATCTGTTAATATAAATTGTCATAATGTTGGCAGTCGCGGTTTCCCTACCGGGCGCCACAGTAGAATTTTGAGCAGGAGGTACGCTCATGAGTGAGGCGAACACACACCTATACACGGAAGAAACGCCGGTTGCCGCCCAGGTACTCAACCAAATCCACGAAGAAGAAGCGGCCAAAAGAAAACAGCAGGCGCGCCGTCAATATATCAATTTCGGCATTTTAACCGCCATCCTGTTGGGAATTGTCCTGGTTGTCGCTTTGGTCGCCCCTGTCATCACGCCAAAGCTGGTCGGCGCGATCATGGGTGATAATTTAGCCAAAGCCGAGTTGGTACGCGAAGCAGCAGATGACGTTCAGGAAACTCAACCAGAAGAAGCCCCAGTACCGGAAGAAGTTCCGGTTAATGAAAATGCTTACCCTGCGCCAGAAGCAGGCAACGGCGCACAGGCAGCGCCCGTAGATGAAAATGCAGCCCAACCGGAACCTGTTGCGCCCACGGCCGTCACCCATCAAGTTCAGGCCGGTGAAACCCTCTTTTCTATTGCCCGCCAAT
>JALUPA010000527.1 GCA_027054335.1 Ardenticatenaceae bacterium | reverse complement strand
CCCAGCAATTTTTCAATACTGGTGGACAAATCCGGCATCTGCCCCGGCTGGTTGACTCGCTGACTATACCAGTCCAAAGCGGCGGCGACATTTTGCGGCTGCAACGGCCGTCGGCACAAAACGGAAGCAGCCTCCAGGCAACTATTGTCCCAATTCCAGGCGTAAGAAAAAAGCGAATCCAGCCCCGTATCCAGAAAACCCCAGGCCAGACGGCTGTTTTCCGGCTGGGCGGGCACAAGAGCCGCCATATCCCGCTCCATTTCCGCCCACGTCCAGCGCAAGGAGGGTTCAGGCATTCCCGCTTGCTCGTAAGCTATCTCATCGTAGTACAAAACGGGCATTTGGGCCGCCAGGGGCATCATCCACAAGCGGTCACGCCATTTGGCCCCCTGCCAGATTTGCTCGTAAAAATCCGCTTGGTCAAAATTGGAATCGCTGACAGCAAAATCGGTCAAATCGTAGATTAATCCGGCTGTCAGCATGGCTTTGGTCGGTGGGTAGGCAGCCCCGTCAAATTCCAGGGCCAACAAAGCCGGGTCTTCGGGCAGCGTTTCCAGAGCGACAATCTCCACCGTGATGCCCGGATGCACGGCCATAAATTCGGCGGCGGCCCGTTCATAGTTGAATAGTGCCTGCCCGTCCCGCACCCGCGGCGGCGACACGGCAAAGCGGATAACGGCAGGGGTCAGGTATGCTTCGATTTGCTGGCGTAATTGCTGCCAAAAGATGTCTGCGGGACGGCCGTCCGCATCTAAAGCCACGAGGCGGGGAGAAGGGATGTGCAGGCGGTCAGGCACGGCCGTTTGACTGTAATCCGTCGTCAACGCCAACGTCAACGGCAGTTTGTCCCGCAGGCAGCCGGACGAGCACAGTTCGACAATGGTATCGGCCGTAAACCGGTCAATTTCCTCTACCCAGGCTTGGTCAATTTCGGCATAAGAAAGCTGCCCCCAATCAGTGTCTTCACGCAAGGCTGGCCCCCAATAACTATTTGAGGTGGGTACGTGCCGGAAACGGCCGTTCTGCCAGCGGAAGAAGGTGATGCGCTGTAACCGTTCCCCGTCTGCCTCCCAGGTAACATTGGCCCACACTTCTTCACCGTGCGCCTCGGCATTACTGATTTGCCCTTTAGCCCGATACATGGCTTGATTATCCGGCCGTAACTGCGCGGAAAACCAGGCCGGGTTATCTGACTGAACGGAGAAAAACAGATCGCCATCTCCGGCCAGAAAAGCCTCCCGCTCAAAATCGAGGAGGGGCTGCACCTGCGCCTGTAATTCGGCTTCCCGCTGGCGCAGTTGGTATTGAGAGACGCCCCAGCCGCCGATGACCAGGGAGAGGAGTACGGCCGTTAGCAGCCAGAACCCCCAGCCCCAATTACGCTTTCGCCGCGGGTTCTCCCTGTTATCCGGCGGGATTTCCGTTTCTTCTTCATCAATAATGTGCCAGTCAAATTGTTCGCTCATAATGTTATCTCACAGATAAGTAAACGCGGTTTTCTGCTGCGGAGATTGGCTGCGATACTGTGGCGAACTTCGCCGGATCGGGTCAGATATGGCTTCATTATAAAGGAAACGGCCGAAAATTGTAAGGTGTAAACAATCGCCCAATCACTTAGAGAGATTCCCGAAGTTCATCCTTTAGACGTACCCTCGTTTTTTTGCCATGACTACAACGGATTTAGAAATGCAACAGATTTTCTTTGGTAAAAGCATCTTTTTGCTTTTCTATAATGTTTTGTCACAGCTAATTCGATGGGTGCCGTCATTCCGAATCCTGCAGAGTGAGGAAACTTCCGGTCAGAGTGGCAAGATTTCCCGCTGCGCTCGAGATGACAATATTCCTCACTTTATATGTGACAAGACAGTAGTCTTCACTACCCAAATCTTTTTGCTGACACAAAACGCGAACTGTGAAACAGGGTGTTCGTACAACCATTCACTGGGTTCAGAAAACAACCTTAACCCAATTGCTGGACTTACCTCATTTTGCGGTATTGGGCTATAGTGTCGAAACAACCAGCGAACAAGATGTGCTGCCCTTGTTTTGCGAGTTAACGCTGGAAGCGGGTATTTGCCCTTGTTGTCAAACTGTTTCCCCGACAATCAAGCAGTGTAAAGAGCGGTGTGTTCGGGATTGTGACATATGGGGCAAACAACTGTACAAGGTATTTTCCAGAAGTGGCCAAACGACACTGTTCACAGTTGTCACGGAAAATAGAGAAGCAGCCGAAGCTCTCAAAGGGTCGCGTTGGTTGCTTGTGCGCAATCCAGCAGTTCCAATTCTGAATAATGTGTGGTAGGGGCGGGAGGGTGCGGTACAGCCCTGGGTCAACAAAAACAACGTTATTCCGCGCCCTCTCGCCCCGAACCCGGCCAAAATCGGGGCGAGAGGGGCGGGAGACAAGGCTGTTCGGCATAGACAAGGCGTTTCCCCGCCCCTCCCGCCACTACGATTGATTCCAGAATTGGAATTGCTGGGAAAAAGGAGATTCTGTGATAGATTTTGGGAATTGTGGAGGGGGTAAGATGACCTTAAAGCGTGTGAATGTTCAAGGTACAATGGATCGTCGCGAGTTGACGAACGTGGTTGGCATAGATAATATTTACTCGCATGGTGTAGATACGGTCATTGCCCATTTGCAGCAAGAAGATCCGGGTACGGTTACTATTCTGGAGATAGTTGCAGATGTGTTGGAACGGACGAAAGAAGTGTTGGATACGGCCGTACCCCCAGACCATTGGTCTGGTGCGCAGCAAATTAGAGACGCTTCGTCAACAGCTACAAACTGGCCTCGATGAGCTGAATAATGCAGAAGGAGAAAAACGTGAAAGAGAATAATATCCGTTTAATTTTGGCCGCATTCAAAGGAAAAGAGACGGCCGAAACCGTGATCAAGAAATTGCCCAAACGAGACCGGCATGTCGTTTCGGCCGTCGTCGTGACAAAAGACGCCAAGGCACAAATATCTTTTCGTGACGTGGGACGCACACCACGCCGGGGTACCGTAGAAGGCATTATCCTGGGCGGCGTCGCGGGGTTATTGACCGGCGGTACCACCCTGGCTTTAGGCGCTTTAGGTGGCGTCATCGGCCATCATTCCGGCAAAAAGCAGCAATCCATTAAAGAAATGCCCGACCAACTGGGTAAAATAGCCGGTTCTATGGGGCCAGACTCTTCTGCCATCATTGCGGTCGTTAAAGGCCGGCCGAAAGAAAAATCTCTGGACACCATCAGAGAGATGGGAGGTGACATTTTTGCAGCCACCATCTCTCAAGAAGCGTCTGCGCAAATGGGAGACCAGGCTGATGAAGCGTATAACACGTTGTTAGCTGCTTTGGCCGAGAAGACGGCCGGTGAAGCGAAATTGGGTGTGCCGTACCCCAGAATTCACGTCGTCATCAATCCTGTATCCGGCAAAGATCAGCCCATCATTAACATTCTCAACGACGTTTTTTACAAATATGGCGTGGATTGGGGCATTAGCATTACTAAAAAGTTTGGCGACGCCACCGAATTTGCCCGCAAGGCGGCCGAATCCGGCTACGATCTCGTTGTGGGCTACGGCGGAGATGGGACGCAGCACGAGATCGCCAACGGGGTGATGGGGACCGGTGTTCCCATGGGCGTCCTGCCCGGCGGAACCGGCAATGGCTTTGGCAACGAAATGGGGATTCCGACTGATTTGCGGACGGCCGTTGCCGTTCTTTGCACCAGTTTCAACCAGCGTAAAATTGATATTGTGCAACTGGAAGACGGTTCTTACTTTGTCCAGCGCCTTTTTACCGGTATCGAGCCGGAAGAACAAACCAGTCGGGAGGACAAAAACAAGTACGGTACCCTGGCCTACCTGGCCCGCGACATCAAGCGTCTTGGCGAAATTGAGGACATTAAATACACCTTGACGATAGACGGAGAAGATATTGAAGTGGTGGGTCATAAATGTTACGTTGTCAACTCGGCCAGAGCAGGTACCGGCCTTTCTATCAGTGAGAAATTTAAGGTGGATGACGGTATTTTGGACGTGTTTATGCTCAGTCGGGATACTAAAAGCGCCAATGCTGCCCTTGACCGCTTCTTCAATCTGGATAATGACAAGGCCGGTATGTACTACTGGCGCGGTCAGAAAATTAAAATTGACGCCGAAAAAGACCAGCCTGTGTGGACTGATGGCGAATATACCGGGCGCACACCTGTTTCCCTGGCCGTGATACCGGGGGGATTGACAGTCGTAGTACCGTAAAAGAAAAGGCTGTATCTCCAACGAGATACAGCCTTTTTTTATTTTGTCGGGGCGGCCGGATTTGAACCGACGACCTCTTCGACCCGAACGAAGCGCGCTACCAAACTGCGCCACGCCCCGAATACAGAGAATTATAAAGCAACCCGGTCAGTTTGCAAGCATTAAGTCAGCACTTTTGTCGCTTCGGCCAAATCCAGGTGGTTGATGTGGCGGATGGCGGGGATGGCAGCCAGCAGCATCGTGGCTAAGATGCCCAAGGCGGTGATGACGTAACTGGTAGGGGAAATCACAATCTGAAAGGAAAACAATTCGGCGCTGAAGGCAGCGCCCATTTGCAGCGCCACCCAGGTTCCCAGCAGCAGCCCTGGTATGAGGGTGAGCAGCCAGAGAATGGTGTTCTCGGCCATGATCTGGCGGGCAATTTGGCCGCCGCTGGCGCCGATGGCCCGCATCGTGGCGAGTTCCCGCTGCCGCTCCAGGACGTTGACGGTGACGGCGTTAAACAGCAAGGCAAAAGCCATCGCCAGAGCAAAGAGCAGCATAACCCCCGTGAAGGCATAGAACAAGCCCATAAACGACCGCCAATCCTGCACAATGTCTGATTTTAGCTGGACGCTGGCTGCACCGGGCAGGTGGTAAAGGTCGTTTTTGATGGTTTGGGCCTGGGCCGGGTCCAGCGTCAGGTAGAGGCCGTTGAAAATTTCGGCGGGGAAGGGGCTGAGTTTTTGGGCGTCGTCGTAGGCGATGTAGGCGGTGGCGGTCATCATTTCTTCGGTAACGCCGCCGAGGGTGAATGTGTGCCGGCCGAGGGGGGTGTCCAGGGTCACGTCGTTGCCGATTTGCAGGCCCAGCCTGTCGGCCATGGGGATGGTGAGGATGATACGGCCGTCGCCCAAAGCTTCCTCCGGCGTCAACCCATTCGCCAGGCGCAAAACGTGCATCGTTTGTTCCGGGGCAAAGGCGGTGAGGAGGACGTCTTCGCTGCTGTCATTCTGCTGGATGGTGGCCGGGAGTTGGATGGTGGGTTCGACGGCCGTAACTCCCTCCCAACTGCGTACCACATCCAGCACGGCGTCTGTTTGCGGCTGGTCAAAAATGGCGATGGCGTCCCACTGCTCTATCTGGTTGAAATTGGCGTCCAGCATGTAGTTCATGGAATCAATCATCCCCCAACTCATCAAAACCAGGACAAAGGCGAAGACGATGCCCAGGCCGGTGGTGAAGGAGCGGCGGCGCATGCGAAAGACGTTGCGCAGGGGCAGGCGCCAGGGGAAGGGGATGGGGATCAGGCGTTCAATGAAGGAACGACGGCCGTCTACCAACGCCACCGAGGGGTCCAGACGCATCGCTTCCGCCGGAGCCAGCCGGGCAGAACTGCGGGCCGGGCCAATCCCGGCCAGAACCACTACCAGCAGAGAAAGCAGGACGCTGGTGGCTACCAAATCGGGATAAAAACGGGTTTCCACCAGGGGGATGCCTAATTCGCCTGCGTAAGCGCCGGTGATCGCTTTAGCCAGCGGCGGCCCGGCCAACAGGCCCAAAATCAAGCCGGCCACGCCAATGATCAGGGCAAAGGTGAGGTAGTGGAGCATGACGGCACGGTTGCCGTAGCCCAACGCTTTCATCAGGCCGATTTGGGGCTGCTGCGAGCGTACCTGTCGCCCCAGCATGACGTAGACGGAGATGGCGGCCACCAGCAAAATGAGGCCGGGCATCAGACCGGAAATTTCCCCGAAACCGTTCAGGTCTTCCTGCAGGGCGGCGTTGGAGGGAACGTCTTTTTGCAGAGTAGTTGCTTCCAGTTGGTAGGGTTCCAGGATGGCTTGCACTTGGGCGATGATTTGGTTCTGGTTGGCGTCCGGCGCGTGGCGGATGGCGATGTTGTTGATGGTATCGGGCATTTGCAGCCGGTCTTGCAGGGCGTTCAGGGGCAGGAAGAGGACGGCAAAGGTGCGGGCGGAGGGCAGGATGTCTTGCTGGCTGGGGCTGACGATGAGGTATTCGGGGCTGGTGCCTACGCCGACGATGGTCAGTTCGGTTTTTTGGCCGTTGATGATGGGGGTTACGCTGTCGCCGGGCTTGAGGTTGTAAAATTCGGCGAAATGGGATTCGAGGACGGCGGCGTCGCTGTCGGCGGGTTGCAGGTAACGGCCGTCTGCGATGAGCAGTTGGTTGACGGGTGGTTGCTCACCGGCGGGCATCCCGATAAGGCGGGCGCGTATCTGGTCGCCGTTGGGCAGTTCGTAGCCGGTGTCTATGATCAGGCGTCCGGTTACGGCCGTGACGCCATCCACAGCGGCAATCTCATCCAGCACAGCGGCCGGCGCTTCGTTGACGGCAAAGGTGACGTCGGCAAAATGCAGCCGGTCATAGGTGCTTTGGTAGGACGTGCCCAGGTCGCGGTACGCGCCGATCAGGGCAATGTAGCTGGCAATCCCCAGAGCAACGATGAAGATGAGGGCCACACTTTGGGCGCGGGCGGTTTTCAGGTCGCGGAACGTTTTATGGAGAAGGGTTTTGTTCATGAGTTTAGTCTTGTAGTCGTTAGTTTGGTAGTCGGGTAGTCGTTGGTTTACCAGTCGAGTTCGGCGACGGGGGCAGGGGTGGGATTGGGCTGGATGTGGCTGATGACGCCGTCGTGGAGGCGGATGATGCGGTCGGCGATGGGGGCGATGGCGGTGTTGTGCGTGACCAGAATGACGGTGGCGCCCTCTTGCTGGTTCAGGTCGCGGATGACTTGCAGGACTTGACGGCCCGTGTCTACGTCCAGGTTGCCGGTGGGTTCGTCGCAGAGGAGCAGGGGCGGGCGGTTAGCCAGGGCGCGGGCAATGGCCACGCGCTGCTGCTCGCCGCCGGACAGTTCGGCCGGGAAGTGATCCGCCCGATCCGCCAGCCCCACAAGGTCGAGGAGTTCCTGGGAGCGTTGGGCGGCGGCCCGGCCGTTTTTCTCGGTCAGACGCAGGGCAAATTCGACGTTTTCTACGGCCGTCAACGTGGGAATCAGGTTAAAGAACTGAAAGATAAAACCGACGCGATCCCGGCGGTAGGCGGTCAACTGCTTTTCATTGTAGCGGGTAATCTCGTCGCCCTGGACGATGATCTGGCCACTGGTGGGCCGGTCCAGCCCGCCAATCAGGTTGAGCGTCGTCGTCTTGCCGGAACCGGACGGCCCCAGCAGGACGATAAATTCGCCGGGGTCTACGCACAGTTCCAGGCCGCGCAGGGCTTGCACGGTGACTTGCCCCATTTTGTACTCGCGGACGAGATCGTGACATTCGATGAGATATGGTTGGTTCATAATTTTTCTTTCCTTAATCAGTAGTGCCAGGCACGGGGCAGACGGCGCTGCTCATCTATAATTGTTTTGCCCCGTGCCTGGCACTGGTTTCAATCCGCCCCATCCGTGGTTCCGGGTTGGAAAGCAACAAATGGCACGTAATCATGCCCGATGGCGTAATAATCTTCGTCTGTGCCGTCTGTTTTGTAGCCGATCAGGTTCATCAGGTTTTGGGCAGCTTTGGGATGGCGGTGGGCGTAGTCTACCATCATCTGGCCTGATTCTTCAGGGGTGAGGGGTACGGCCGTAACTGCCATCTTCTTGCGCCCCACCTGAATGGTTACGGCCGGCGTCTTTTGAATGTTGCGATACCAGTCCGACTTTTTGCCAAAGCCGGAAGCGACGTAATACGTGCCGCTGTCCGGGTCATGTTTGGCTACTTCAATGACTGCCTGGCGGGGCAGCCCGGATTTGCGCCCCGTGTGGTTGAGGAGGAGGAAACGGCCGTCCAGCAGCCAGCCCAGATGCAATTTGTACAACCAGATGGGCGCGCGCCACAGGAGACGCTGCCAGCCGGTTGGCGGTTTGACGTCTTTTACTTTTTGCGGCATGGTTTACTCTCCGTATGCGCTCAACTACTTTTTGTTTGCAGGCCGTTGAGGAGGAGGGTTACGGCCGTTTCCAATTGCCGGTCCAAAGCAAACGCTTCCGGTAAAATGCTCCACACCAGCAGGACCCCTTCAAATAAACTAATGAACGTCCGCGCTGTTTCCTCCGCTGATACGTCGCGCCACTCGCCCGCGGCAATGCCCTTGGCAATCAAACTGGCAATGCGTTCCTCGTATTGGTAAAAGTACGTGGCTAACTGCTCTTTCAGGCCGTCTTGCCGGGCAGCCAGGGCGTAAAATTCCAGCGAGGAGGGGAATTGAGCGGCCAATTCGGCCAGAGCGATGGCGCTTTCGTGGGTGAACCGGAGCAGTTTTTCCTGCGCCGTCCCTTCTCCGGCGAGGATGGCGTCCAGGTAAGCGATTTGTCCGGCAAAGAAGGCGTCGAATACGGCCGTAACCAGTTCATCTTTGCTCTTGAAATGCCAGTACACGCCCCCTTTGCTCAACCCGGAAGCGCGCACGATGTCATTCATGCTGGCTTTGGCAAACCCTTTTTCGGCGAATACGGCCGTGGCTGCCCTCAATATCTGCGTTCGTGTGTCTTGTTCCGTCATCTGCATTTATCCTAACAAACCGACCGGTTGGTTTGTGATTAGAATAATGCAATTTCCGATTCATGTCAAGATCAATTTATGTGCCGCGATTGGTCTTATGTACTGTGATTGGTCAAATCGTAGCAACTTTGACTGTAAGGGGACACTTCTGTACAATGTTTTCAGCAGGTGAGGCATGATATCTGAAGACAAACAAAACTTTATTCAGGAAATGGCAGTCGCAAATGAATATGACCTGGAGGGCGAAAGGATATATTGGTCACGACATGCAATTACTGAAGCAGTTAATGATAGTTTGACCAGGCAGGAAGTAGAGGCCGCTTTGACAGCGGCCGAAATTATCGAAGATTATCCTGTAAAACGTCGTCCTTTGCCGGATTGTTTGGTTTTGACATTTTTACCAGACGAACGGCCGTTACATGCAGTTGTTGCCATAGATCAGGAGAAAGAGCGTATTTTTATTGTTACAGTATATTTACCGTCGAAGGAGAAATGGCATGATGATTGGCGAACGCGAAAATAATACTTGTCCTCTGTGCGGCGGTCATTTGCATACCGGCACAGCCAATATCCCTTTTATTTTTGAAGATACGATTGTTGTGGTTAAAGGTGTTCCCGCTGAAATTTGTGACAATTGCCACGAGCCCTTTCTTGCCGGTCAGGCCACAGATCAGGTGATGGCGCTGCTCAAACAATTAAAGCAGCTTCACAGTGAATTATCCGTCGTAACATACTCTGAAGCGATGCCTGTTTAATTACCTGATTACCCAATTACAAATTACCCGTACAACAACCCAATCACCACCAACACAACCCAGGCCAGCCCGATATAAATTGCCAGCCAGCCCAGGGCATTGCCCACGGCCGCTTTCGTCCCGCCGGCATTCTCCGTCACGGCGCTGAGGTTGCGGAACCAGGAAGCCCGCTGCGCCTGGGCGATGCCCCGCCAGCCCAAGGCCATGCTGGGCAGCACGCCCAACACCAGGCTGATCGCCATTTTCAGCGGGGTCAGGGAGGCGCTGAAGTTAGCCAGAAAGGAATCGGCCGTTTCCGCCGTCAGGGCCAGGGGGAGGATGAGGAGCAGGACAGGGACAATATTGAGGGCCAGGGCGATCAGGCCGTAGGTCAGGCTGGAGCGGGCTGTTTTTTGGGTATTGCCGCGCATTTCCGGCTGGACGGCTTGCAAGGTTAACGGCCGTCCACAATTGGAACAATACGCGCTTCCTTTCAATACGGCCGCCGAGCAGCCCTGGCAGATGGTCAGGTAAGCGGTGCGGTCAGTAAACACCTGCGGGTCTACTTTCAGTTCAATCACCTTGTCCTGCTGGTTCTTCACCAGGACGCCGGGGTTGTCGGGGATGGGC
>JALUPA010000526.1 GCA_027054335.1 Ardenticatenaceae bacterium | reverse complement strand
CCGCCTCTGTCACAGCAGCCGATGGTCGGGAGTTATTGCGCCTCACCTATGGCAGCGCAGCCACTATCTGGCGCGTTAACAAAGGGTGGCGACGACGGCGCGACAAAGAAATTATGGGGTTCGTCCTCGATATTGAACGAGGCTACTGGCAAAAGAATGAACAAGAGCTGGAAACCGATGCTGATGACCCCATGAGCGCCCGCACTCAGCGCGTCATTCCCTTTGTGGAAGACCGCCGTAACTGCCTGCTGATTGAATTTGCCGAACTGTACGATGTCCCCATCATGGCCTCGTTGCAACCGGCTTTGAAAAACGCCGTCCAGGTGCTTTACCAGCTTGAAGATAACGAATTGGCAGCGGAACCGCTGCCAACCTGGGATAATCGTCGTCTGATTTTGCTCTATGAATCTGCCGAGGGTGGGGCGGGCGTTCTCAGACAGTTAGTCAGCGATCCGCAAGCTATCAAAAATGTGGCGCGTAAGGCTTTAGAACTAAGCCATTTCGACCCGGACACGCGAGAAGACCTGAAACGGGCGCCTGATGCAACCGAAGATTGTGAAGCCGCTTGTTATAATTGCCTGATGAGCTATTACAACCAACCAGATCACCGGTTGTTAGACCGCCACCTGATAAAAACACCCCTTTTTGAATTACTGCATGGCGAAGTTCGCGTTAGCCCCACTTCATTGGAGCGTGATGTCCATCTGGAACAACTGAAAGCGATGTGCGAAAGCAACCTGGAACGAGAATGGCTTGATTTTTTGAGCGAACGCAACCTCTTGCTGCCGGATGTCGCCCAAAAGGTGATCCCCGCCTGCAACACGCGCTGCGATTTTTATTATCGAGATCGCAGTGTCGCCGTCTACATTGACGGCCCGCACCACGACATGCCGGGCGCAGCCGCTGTTGACAGGGAAACCGACGATTGCCTGATCATGGATTTAGGGCTGACTGTTTTGCGTTTCCGTTACGATAACAAGGCAGAGTGGGAACAGATTTGCGCCGACCACGCCTATCTGTTCGGAAAAGTGAGGGTCTGACGATGCAATATCCTGTTGGTTCACTGGTGCAGGCCCGCGGCCGCGAATGGGTTGTCTTACCCGATACCAGCGATGATTTTCTGGTGTTACGGCCGTTAGGCGGTACCGATCTGGAAATCGCCGGCATTTACTTGCCGTTAGAAGAAAACGATGTCCGTCCGGCTGCATTTGACCCGCCCGATCCCCGGCAAGTCGGCGACTTCATCTCCAGCCGCTTGTTACGCGACGCGGTGCGCCTCGGCTTCCGTTCCAGCGCCGGCCCCTTTCGCTCCTTCGCCCGCATCAACGTCGAGCCGCGCCCCTATCAACTGGTGCCGCTCCTAATGGCCTTGAAGCTAGACCCGATACGGCTGCTCATTGCTGACGACGTAGGTATTGGCAAAACCATCGAAGCCGGCCTGATCGCCCGCGAGATGCTGGATCGCGGCGAAGTGAAACGGCTGGCCGTCCTCTGCCCGCCCCACTTGGCGGAACAATGGCAGTTTGAATTGAAAGAGAAGTTTCACATCCAGGCTGAACTCGTGCTGCCCAGCACCGCGCGTCGTTTAGAACGAAATCTATCTTCTATTGGCCAATCCATTTTTGACCTGTACCCCTACGTCATCGTTTCCACCGAGTACATCAAAACATCTCGCCGCCGCGACGATTTTGTGCGTACCTGCCCTGAATTTGTCATCGTGGATGAAGCCCACACTTGCGCCTTTGATCAGGACAGGCGCAGCGGCCGTCATCTGCGCCACCAGCTTGTGAACGCGCTCTCTCAGGACCCGCAACGTCACATGGTTCTAGTAACAGCCACCCCCCACAGCGGCAATGAAGGCGCGTTTCGTTCTCTGTTAGGTTTACTGCGCCCCGATTTCCGCGATCTGCCGCAAGACTTGTCCGGCAAGCAAAATGAAAAACAGCGGCGGGAAGTGGCGCGGCATCTGGTGCAGCGCCGCCGTGCCGACGTGCGCGGCTATATGGAAGACACCGTCTTCCCGGAGCGTGAAGACGCGGAAGAAACCTACAACCTGTCCCCTGAATACCAAAAACTATTCAATAACATTCTGGATTACGCCCGCGAGCGCGTGTTAAATAAGGAAAGCAGCCGGCAGCGGCAGCGTGTGCGCTGGTGGTCGGCGCTGGCTTTATTACGCAGTTTAGCCAGCAGCCCGGCCGCCGCCGCCGTTACGCTGCGTAATCGCTCCGGCACGGCCGAAACGGAAACTGCCGCTGAAGCGGATGCGGTAGGTAAACGGGCTGTTCTTGACCTGGATGACGCCGAAGACAGCGACAGCGCCCCCGGTGGGCAGGAAGGGGACGACCAGCCCCAAAGCCAACGTGAACGACTGCTCCGCTTTGCCCGTCGCGCCGAAGCATTGCAGGGGCCGCAAACCGACGCCAAATTAAAAAAGGCCATCGCACTGGTTAAAAAATTGTTGGATGATGGCTTTAATCCGATTCTATTTTGCCGCTTTATTCCCACGGCGGAGTACGTGGCCGCCGAGCTGCGCCGCGCCCTGCCCAGAAAGGTAGAAGTCGCGGCCGTCACCGGCACGCTGCCCCCGGAGGAGCGCAAATTGCGCGTAGAACAGTTGGGGCAGCATAAACCCAGCGTCCTGGTCGCCACCGACTGCCTGAGCGAAGGCATTAATTTGCAAGCCTGGTTTGACGCCGTTGTCCATTACGATTTGAGTTGGAACCCCACCCGCCACGAACAGCGCGAAGGGCGGGTAGATCGTTTTGGTCAACCGTCGCCGGTGGTACGCACAGTGACCTATTATGGTACCGACAATCAGATTGATGGCATTGTATTAGAAGTGCTGCTAAGAAAGCACAAGGCGATCCGCACGTCATTGGGAATTTCCGTGCCGCTGCCGGCCAACAGTAGTCAGGTCGTGGAGGCGTTGATGCAAGGGCTTCTGCTGCGCGGCAGCAAAGTAAGCGCCAGCCAGATAGCCATGCCCTTTATGCAAGATATGACGGCCGCCGATCTGCAACTGGACTGGGAAAATGTCAGCAACCGGGAGAAGAAATCCCGCACCCTGTTTGCCCAACGCACGATCAAAGTAGATGAAGTGGCGCAGGAGTGGAAAGCGGTGCGGGCGGCGATAGGCACACATACCGACGTGGAGCGATTCGTGCGCGAAGTAGTGCAAGCGCATGGCGGTTTTGCCGCCCGAAAAGGGGATGTCTGGGAATTTACGCTCACAGAGAAGAGCAAGGCGCTCATTGACGCTTGCGGCGGACAAACCAAATTCAAAGCGGGCTTTACGC
>JALUPA010000525.1 GCA_027054335.1 Ardenticatenaceae bacterium | reverse complement strand
CAACTTTAATAAAAAATTTATTTCCCTGAATTTTTGTGCCAATTATGTCAATATCTGGAATATCCAGTGGGATCGTTACTTGAGGATGATGATATAAAGCCATTTGCTACTCCCATTTTTTAGAAATAACCTTTATTTTACTTCATCCCCATATATGGGTACACCCCCTGAGTTCCCAATGAACCACAATTTGCACGTAACGTGCCAGGCGGTATAATCTTTGCCATTGTATGGGCGCTTAGCTCAGTTGGTTAGAGCGCTTCGTTTACACCGAAGAGGCCGGGAGTTCGAGTCTCTCAGCGCCCATCACGTTATCTTTTTATCCCCTGGTTTCTAAATAGATAAAATGCTATTGTTATCCCTTAACATTTTGTTATAATCCCGTTTGTGATAAAAAGCACACATCTGTGTGCCTATCTACATTTACTACTATCTGGTGGAAGAATTTTCGTAACGATTAGTACAATCAAATCAGGAGAAGTGCCGTATGGCAGATGCAGCGATTGGTACCGAGGAAAAAACCGGTGGCATAACAAGACGAGAGTTTTTGTATTATATTTGGGGCGCGTCCATTGCTTTGCTTGCCGCGCAGTCGGCTGGCCTTTTGATATGGTTTTTATTGCCTCGTTTCCGCGAAGGAGAGTTTGGTGGTAATTTTATTCTCCCCCTTGATGCCATTCCCAGTGTGAATGCAGAACCGAATAATTTTGCCGACGGCCGTTTCTGGCTGGTCAACCTGGATTCCAATGAACCTAACAATCTGTTTTATACAGCGCCGGAAGACCCACCGGAAATTGTGGGGGTGGCTGCTATCTACAAAGTTTGTACCCATCTGGGTTGCATTTATCCCTGGGTTCCGGCAAATGACCGGTTTGAGTGCCCCTGTCACGGTTCCAAATATCGTTTAGACGGCCGTCGCATTGAAGCGCCGGCCCCTCGTTCTTTGGATAGATTTGCCATAGAATTTTTAGATGCTGACAAGAATCCAATTCCTGGTTCTGAGTCCCCCCTCACAGGCGATTTCTACGAACCTGTGTCTGTTCCCGATGGAGCAGCTTTTATCAGCGTAAATACCGGATCGCGGAAATTAGGCCCAGCACAAACATTATTGTGTGATTTTGCCGGCAATTGTCCATAACTTCGTCAAGATTAAACACCAAATTATCCGTGCGCAAAGCGCGTTAGTTACTATGAAGGGAATTCATAATTCTTAGAGGAGTAGAGCATGGCTACCTTTTTCGAGCAAGTTAGTGAAATGGGGCTAAAGCAAGCTGCCATCGCCAAAGCTGATGAAGCAGTCGAGCGGTTGACTGCTGGTATGAATATCAGTGATATTCGCGCCGCCTTGCGCGGTGATGCCCCGCGCCGTCCCAATCCACGTTTACGGCCTCATGCCGACAGCTTCTGGTTCCATATTCGACCCAGTTTTTACCATACAGAAGTTACCCATATTTATCCCACATTCCGTTTGGGCTGGCTTTCTACATTTATGTTTGTTTGGGAAACCATCACCGGTATCTTGTTGATGATTTTCTATACGCCCAGCCCCTTGCTTGCTTATGGAGATATGTGGAATATATTGAGCAATGTACCCCTGGGCCAATTGATGCGCAACATGCACCGGTTAGGCGCCGAGGTTATGGTTTTGGTGGTTGCCCTGCACATGCTGAGAACCTTCCTGACAGGTAGTTACAAAAAACCGCGTCAATTTACCTGGGTAACCGGTATGCTTCTTATTACCCTGACAGCCTTACTCAGTTTTAGTGGTTATTTACTACCATGGGACCAGTTAGCCTACTGGGCGTTAACCGTATTCCTTTCTGGAGCTGACGCCGCCCCGGCGCCCCCTGCTGTTAATGAGGCTGTTCTGCTGATTTTGCAAGGCGCCCCAGCTTTGGGTGCAGCCGGCTTGCTGCGCTGGTACCTGTTCCACGTCTTGTTGCTGCCACTTATTTTAGGTATCTTTTTCTTTGTCCATTACTATAAGGTCGTGCTGTATGGTATTTCTCTGCCACCCAGCCGGGAAAAAATAGGCGAAGACACGGCCAAGCGCGTACCAAAAAACGAGCGGACTTACTTTACGCCTGACATTCTGACCAATGAGTTGATGTGGACAGCATTGATGGTTTTATTGTTGACAGTAGGTTCGTTATGGTTTTGGGATGCGCCGCTGGAAAGTCACGCGGATCCTGTGGTGACGCCCCTGCACGTGGTGGCTCCCTGGTATTTATCCTGGTCGCAGGGTTGGCTGAAACTGGCAGACAAAACGCTGGTTGTCGGGTTTATTCCCTTGTTATTGGTTGCCTTCATGGTGATGCCTTACGTGGAAGTGGGTAAAAGCCGACGCTATGCTGACCGCCGGGTTGGTTTTACGGTAGCCTTTCTCTTTATTGCTTTTATGTTGGTGTCCAACTGGATGGGAACGCCGGAATACCGGGTGCAAAGTTCGCCGGAACTGCAAGTGTCTCAGGAAATAATGCCGCAGGAAGGGCCTAATATCCTGAAAGGTATTCCTTATGAGTATCTAACGCCAGGCACCTATTTGCCAGGCCAGGAGGTTGAAGGAAACCCGTGGTTAACCCGCGCCTTGATTGCCTATGAGGAAGCAATGTTCCGCTACAGTTGCACAATTGACGGCAACCCCAATCTACCTCTTGAATGGGAACCCTGCCAGATAACGCAGACGGAATCGGGGGCTAACAGGTATACAAATTCTTTTACCACTGACGCGATGCCGGACCCCTACGCTGAATTACGTATTAGCCAGCGGCAGAGTAATATGATGAAAATAACGTTGACTTACCTGGTGGAAGATCCGCAGAATCCAGGTAAATACCTGATTGATTCAAAAGACAGTATTTATAATTATCGGCACGAAGATTCTAACTATGAAGAGGAGTGCCGTTTCCTGAATAAAGATTGTTAAAACGTATTGTGTTGCGTGTTTTGTAATAAGTAAAAATACGCAATACGCAATATGTAATAAAGAGGATAGGCGAATGCAAGTTAAAGTTGCGATTGGAACAATAGCCTTTATGTTGACGATGATTGTCTTGGGGTATGCTGCTTTGCGCGAGCCAACGCGCCTGGATGAGTTTTCCGATGCGGCCCAGGGGCGTTCTATAGAAGCGGGCGGGGTGCTTTTTGGCGCCAACTGCGCTACCTGTCATGGTGTGGATGGGAAAGCGGAGGAGTGTCAGGACCCTTCTTCCGGCGAGCCGGTGCCGTGTACGGGTTTGCCGTTAAACAGCTATTTTCTGGTGTGTGGAGATCGCCCTCAACGTCTTGAAGATTTGGGCTGGGAAGGCAGTAAGGAGCAATATATCCAGCGAACTATCTCGGCTGGCCGCGCCGGCACGATAATGCCGGCCTGGCTGGATGAGTTTGGCGGCCCCTTGCGTCCGGATCAGGTAGAAAATCTGGCAGATTTTATATTGAATTGGGGCGACGAAGAATTTTGCGCTCAGGAACCTTCTTCGTTTGCCTGGCCTGAATCTGTGGAAGACTTCCGGGCTATGGCGGAGGTGGAAGCAGGCGACCCGGAAAACGGGGTGACGGTTTATCAGAACTATGGTTGCGCTGCCTGCCACGGTATGCCGGAGCAGGAAGGTTCCGCCGCAGTTGGCCCCTGGTTAGGCGACATTGCGGAGATAGCCGCCACTCGTGTGCCGGGTATGTCGGCCGAAGATTATTTGTATCACTCTATTTTAGACCCGAATGCGTTCATTGCGCCTGATTGTCCGGCAGGGCCATGCACAGACCCCAGTTTGATGCCTGGTGATTTTGCTTTCAGGATGAGTACGAATCCGCAGGATATGGCTGATATTTTGTCTTACTTAATGGGTGAGTAGTATAATAGTTGGTTGATTGAAGAGACTTAAAGCCCGGCAGTCTGCCGGGCTTTTTTATGCGTGGTTGGTTTATTTTTTGACGGCCGTACCACACTCCCGGCAAAATTTATCCTCTGGCTGCAAAGGCTGGCCGCATTCGTGACAATATTTGGCGGTAGTCTGGGCGCTTTTGGCAGACTTGGCCTGACGCCTGGGTTTGATGGGGCGTTTGCTGCCGGAACGGCTGCTGGCAATTTGCCAGATGACGGCGGCGATGATGAGCAGCAAACCGGCGCCAGCCAGTACCAACGGCCAGTTGATGTTGTCCAGGTTTAAAAAGGAAGTGGGGGAAGCTGCGGGCGGTGGGACGGGTTCCGGGTTGGATACGACCGTATCCGCTTCTGGAACTTGGCTGTCTACGGTCAGTTGCGGGGAAGACAAGGTGTAAGTGACATCTACAGAAAACGGCGTGCCGGCGGGAACCGGTTGCGGTGACAGGATGTGGTAAGTTAGTCCTTTTTCTTCACTGACGTTTGCGGCCGTAGGATTCGTCGTCAAATTAGTGGCCGCAAATGGTTCCTGTACCACCAGGGTTAATTCATTCACTGGCATGTCAGCCAGCCAGGTGTAAGTAAACTCTCGTTGATTGCCCAGAGCTTCATACGGTATGTAATACTCCAGACGAAAGCCGGTACCGGGTGTGCGGAAGGTGACTGTATTATCGTCCGTGGTATATTCCACACCCTGATCCGTCAGTACTTCATCTTCTGTGAAAATTGCCACTACATGAATATCAGCTTCATTGGGCAGCGGCAAGGTTACTTCTGTAGGATTCGGCGTGCCATCGGTAAAAAAACCGGTGATCAGGACAAGAACAGCCGGCTGGTCGAAATCAGGCCATATCTCGATGGACATTCTATCAATGGTGGGTGTATCTGTTTGGGCCAGGGCCAGAGAGGGTGTAAATAAAAGTAAAGCGAGTACGAGAAGGGAAAGTTTATGTTTCATTGGGAACCTTTTGTTTGAGTCGAAAATAAAATAAGCGCGACCACGTAACCGGATACGGTTGGCGCGGCCACACATCACAGCTAAATTCATTTCGCGGGCCATTGTCGTTAATTTCAGGATAGTTGCCCGTCTAATTGATGACATTATTCAGACCTTTTGTTTATATAATGGTAATATACTATCAATAGTAATCTGTTCCAATAAGCGTAAAGCCGTATTATAGCTTATTGAGGGCAGTTTTCCTTAAAAAAGATGTAGGAGGCTAAAAATGAGAAGTGGCGTGGAAAGACTGCACGAAGATTTGGAGATTTTGGAAGCGATGGCGGCAGATATGGATGAATATCTGTGCAGTGATGTGCTTTACTGGAAAATGAGCGCTGCCTGGATGCCTATGTTGACGCTGGGCGGGTATCTGATGCGGGAATACCGTTTACTGACCTTGCGGAATTTACTGGATGATGCGGAACAGGCGCGGCTGGATACGGCCGTAGCCCAATTCAATCAGGCCGTCGAAGGCAAAGTGGTGCGCTTTGAACAGCGCTCTCAAAAAGAGCTGGGTGTTCGCGCCCGGCAATGGGGCCGTTACGTGGATGATTTACGTAAAGAGCCGGAACTGGCCGGTATTAACTATGAAACGGCCGTGACCAACCGCGTGATGATCACAGCCTTATTCGACCGGCTGCAAATCCCGCCGTACCAATTGGATGGCGGTCTGCAAGAAACTGTGGAAACATTGGACAAAGGCTTGCGTACCCGTTGGCAGACCGGAGATTTCGTCTGGCCGGCCGAATGGAAACCGGCCTACCCCCAGGAAAAGTATTGGTGGCTTTACGGATGGCCGCATTAGTCTTGTAGTCGTTAGTCTTGTAGTCGTTAGTCTGACTACTCGACTACAAGACTACCAGACTGACTCAGCGGAATAGTAGGCACGTAATTGGGATCGCGCCAGCGCGTCCGCTTAATGACGTGGGGGGCGATGCGCCAGGCAGTGCGGGCAACCAGCGGGTAGCGCAGCTGGTAAGCCAGCCGGGCCAGCCGGGTGCGGGTGCGCAATTGAGCAAACAGACCGTCAGCCAGCACAATATCCTTGTAGGTAGCAAAGCTGAAATCCTGGCGGGTAAAAGCATCATTGATAGCCTGGGCGGCGACTGTGCCGTATTTCAAAGCAAAAGCAATGCCTTCGCCTACCAACGGGTCTGCCCCGGCTGCATCTCCCGCCAAAATGATGCCCGGCATAGAAAGCGGGCCGCTGTCATCCCACCAACGGATGGGGTGCCCCTTTAATTTGTAATCATCCAGATTGAGACCGCGCTGCGCCAGTTCGTCCCGCAGAATGGCCTTTAAATCCGCTTTGGGTTTACCGGGATGGGCGCGGCTGTCAAAAACACCCCGGTTCATATACGCCCGACCATTGACAAAGCTGGGGAAATCCCAGTAATAGCCTTGCAAATTATGCGTCGTCATGGGTGTGAAATCGAAAAGAGCCACTCCTTCCTTGAATTCCGGTTGGATACTGGCATTTTCTGGCGTCAGCACTTCGATGAGACGGGCTACGCGGGACTGCCCCGGCCATTTCAGCCGCCGCCGGATGAAGCTGCGGGAGCCATCCGCGGCCACCACCACTTTGGCGTGAAAGGTGGTTTTTTCCGTAACGACTTCTGTATACTCGTCATGGCAACTGACGTCGGTAACGCTTTCTCCCTGCCGCACGGTGACGCCCAGAGATACGGCCGTTTGTACCAGCCAATGATCAAATATGTCCCGGCGTACAATGCGAAAGACAGGGTTGCCGTGAAAAGAGTAAGACTTGTCCTCGTAAGTCAGGCGCACATGTTTGACGTCAAATGAAGGCACGTCCAGAGGCAGTCCCAGTTCGATGAGGACATTTTGGGCCAGATGAGTCAGCCCGCCGCCGCATAATTTTTCGCGGGGGTGGACGGCTTTGTCCACCATGACAATCCGGTCGGCCCATCGGGGATTACTTTTTATCAGATGCAGGGCCGTGGATGAACCGGCCGGGCCGCTGCCTATAATTAGTACCTCTACGTGTTCAACATTTGCCATTCTCCTTTCCTCCAAAAACGGGAGATTAGAGATTGGCGATTCGCTGTGCGCCTCGCCAATCTCTAATCTCTCAATGTGATGGGCAACATTATAGCATGGGGCAGGAGAATTGCCTGATCTGTATCTGTATCTGATTGGGTGTGGGGTGGTTCGGTGTTGCCTGCGCGGTCCAGGACCTGGACGCGCAACTCGTAGGTCAGGTTGGCGTCGGGCGGGGTGAACGTGACGCTGCTGCCGGGCGTATTGGTTAACCAGTTTGTCCAGGTGATGGTACCCTGGGGACGGTAATCCAGATTGTAGCCGTCAATCCCGGAAAGAGCGTCTTGCCCCTCCAACAGAAGCAGATAACCCGCGTTGGGGATTTCATAGATGGTTTTGATGGTGGAGGTGGGTGTAGTTCTGTCCAGGCCGAATAAGGTGGGCGTGGAGGGGACGGTGACGGTTACGCCGTTTGTCTGGCTGACGACGGCCGTAACCTGCCAGTAATACGCTCCATCCTGGGTTAACGTTTGGGTACTGCTGTAAACGGCCGTGGGCCACGATTCCGCCGCCACCGTATCGCTCATAGCGGCATTGCTGCTCACCTGTAGCGCCGTGCTTTGGACGGGCGTGATCGCAGTGATACCCCAGCTAAAAGCAATATCCGGGACATTTGTCCAGGAACTGTCTAGGGGGAGGAGATTGGTAACAGCCGCCTGGGTTGTATCATCCACCCGCAACAGGCGCACCGCGTCAAACCAGACGCCGCTGCCGGAATCGGTTGTAGTGACGTTGGTCAGGTGGAGGCGGTTGTTGCCGGCGGCGTACATATCATATTCGCCCAGGGTAATCCATAAACCGACCTGGGCATTCTGATTGATGATAACGGTCTCGCTGCCGGCGGCGGAGGTGACGGTGTAGGCAGCGCCTTCAGTTTCCGGGGCGCGGGTGTAGCAGCGGGGAACGTAGACGTCTAATCGGTAACGGCCGTCTTCCGGCACGCCCAACTGCCACTCTCCCCACACATTATTACTGGAATCGGTAGTAGACCAGGCATAGTAACTGTGCCCATTGTTGCCACATTCATTGGGGCCGACGTTCCAGGCCGTTCCCCCTTTGCTGAAAGCCGGACTCGTTTCCTCCACATAAGTGTAAGGGTCTACCAGACCGATGCGCGTCGCCACCTGATCCCGCAGCCAGGGCAGCAGGGCGTAAGCCTGATCGCCGGGACATTCCGTCGTGCCGTACACGTCCCGGTGTCCCATCAATGTAGGCAGCCCCCAGGCAATATCCGGCAGCGCGTCGCTGGCGTCATAGACGTTGATGTTACGTTGTTCCGCCTTCCAGGAGAGCAGGTCCACCAGGGATGCTTTCATGGGTTCGGAGGGAGGGATACCGGGCGTGGCATAATCCGGGGCGGTGAAAGTGCCGAGGAGACCGACGCCCATACTGCCTCTGTTAGCCCCGGAAGCGTGGATACCTTTGACGTCCAGATTTTCGTAATCTTCATTCAGATATCCTTCGTAAATAACGCCATTGATGTCAATCAGATAGTTATAGCCAATGTCGCCCCAGCCACGGGTGTAGGTGTGGTAGCTCCAGACGGCTCGGACGACGGCCGCCCAATTGTAATCTGGCCCCTGATTGGAGGAGACGGTGTGGTGGACGATCATGTGGCTGGCCGGATAGTAAATTTGCCCGCCGGGATCGTAGTTGCAGTCGGCGTTGGTGCACCAAACGTCGCGGCTGATGACGGTGGGGCGAGGGTTGTTCAGGTTGGCGCTTTGGCTGCCAGCTTGCTGCGCGTTGATGGCTGCTTGCCGGGCAATCAGTTCTGCGGTGGTCGGCCCGGCGGTGGAATCTATGAAGGTAAGGCGGAACTGGTTGAGGACAGGGGCGGGATCGCCATTGTAGCGGCTGAAACTGACGCGGTACTGGATGACCCGGTGCAGTTCGTCTGCGTTGGGCACAAAGAGCATTTCGCCGATGAGCAGCGGGTCGTCGGGGGTGATCCAGTCGGGCTGGATCTCGCTGTCCTGCCATTCCGTCCAGGCGCTGTTGGCCGGGCGGGTGCGCAGCATGACGGAAAGGCCGGCCCCATCGGGGATAGCGGCCAGCCATTGGGGGACGGCGGCATTGAAGGCGATGGGGGCGGTGATTTCGGGGGAGGTGTAGACGGCCGTATTCCAACCATCAGCCAGCGTCAATCCATCGTCCGTAATCGTCCAGCCGTCGCCGCTGCCGCCGGCAAAATCTGCGCCGCTGAATTGTAGTTCTTGGGGAATGTCAGTTTGGCCGAAACTTATCTGGGGTAGCGTGATGAGTATTGTCAGAGCGATAAGTCCCAATAAGGTGAGGGTTTTGTACTTCATAATTGTCTCCTCTGCATTGTAATGTCGGAAATCAAGTAATGGGGTAATTACTCAGTTACCCCATTACCCAATTGCTTGTTGTTTTTCTGCCTCTTGCGGGTGACATCATAACAAGATAGGGAGAATAATCCGGTATAAAAGGTGTGAATTTTGACGTAAAAAGAGGTTAATCATCGTAATTGCCTTAGTACTGTGGATTTTTCCAGATGTGGTGTACTGCCTGAATATGACAAAAGTCTGTTGAATCGCCGGTACTCATTTCGTATGATGATGAGGTACAATCCTGGTGACAACTGTTTGGTTTGATGAATCCCCAATTTGATTGAGTTTTGTAACTATACAGGTGACAGTCACTTTTACCGGAGGCGCCAGACGAAGCTGCGATGTTTGTAAGTGACTGTCACCTGTGGTAGCTGAATAGTTGCTGAGTTTTTATGCTGAATGGAACGGAAAACAAACCTTATACTGGCAGATTTGTCTGGCTGCAATCGCTCTGGGTGAAGTGGACGGCCGTCACCCTGTTTGTCTTGTGGCTGTTTTTTGTGCTGAGCGCCTATTATGTGGTGCAAAAGCCGTCTGCGCAGGATCAGGTAGTGGCGCTGGCGCAGAATACGGCCGTATGGCTGGATTTCTCTTTTTCATTTCCGGCCTTGATGCGTTCCCTGCTGGACATAGCGGCGGCGTTGTGGCTGGCTTTTGTGGCGTTGGGCGTGGGGCTGTGGCTGCTGACCTGGCTTAAGATCAATTCTGAGTCGGCGTTGACGATATTGTTGTATGGTTTGGGTTTGGGGTTTGGGGCGTTGGGGCTGTTTGTGTTGTTTCTCGGTTTGGCGGGCTGGCTGCAACCGGCTTTGTTTTACGCGCTACTCGTGGGG
>JALUPA010000524.1 GCA_027054335.1 Ardenticatenaceae bacterium | reverse complement strand
CCACCAGGCGCAGGGCGACTACTTCCCCGATGTTGGTGGTGGCTCCGGAACGCCGGGCGCGCCGGATACCTTCCAAAATAGCCTGGATCATGGTTACTTCGGCTTCGGCGCGGGCTTTTTCTTCGGCTTCCAGGGCGGTGGCGGCGTTGTCGGCCTGGCTCATTTGAATTTGCAGGTTTGATTGCATCTGCCAATAATCAATGTAGGGTTGTTTGATGGCGTCGGGCAGTTCGATGGCGTGGATGTTGACGTCCAGCAGTTCTATGCCGTTTTTGTCCAGGGCAGCTTTGGCTGATTGCCAGACTTGTTTGCTCAGGGTGAGGTATGGTTCATCTTCACGGCCGTCCGGGTGTACAATCTCGTTGACCTGGTACTTACTGATGGCGATGATTAACATCTTCGTGGTCAGACCCAACGGCATTTTCTCCCAGTTACCGGCGTTGCCGGCGTCATCCTGGACGGTTATTTTGTAGGCCAGGAAGCGCACCGCCTCTTCGTCATAGGGGTAAGGGTTTTGCCGGGTGGGCTGCTGACGGCCGCGTTTAATCTGATAACGGATGTTAAAGGTAGCGGTGAGAGGGATGCCGTCTTTGGTGCGGACGGCCACATCTTTGGCGGCGCGTTCCTGGGGGCGTAAATCGAGGATAGTGTGAACGTATTCGAAAGGATATAACCAATGTTTGCCGCCGGGCAGGATGCGGCATAAGCTGTCATTGATTTCGGTGACGACCACTTCGTTGCCTTTAATCATGATGCGGCCGGGGCCACCCACATGCAGAATGACGGAGTCTTGCCGGTGGGCTTCCAATGTATCGGATGAAAGGAGAATGGGTTGCTGCAAAACAGGGCCGGAGGAGCGCAAGCGACCCAGAAATTTGCGAGCGTCTTTTTTGTCGGGTAAATCGTACAAATGCCAGATGAGGTGAACAGCCGCTTCATAGGCAAAAAACCCACCGACAATAACCGGTACCAGGTGACGTATTACCTTTAGGGAAACCATGCCTCTAAGGGCAATAAGGATAAGGGGCGGATCGCCCAGGCGGGGGAAAAATTGATTCCACGATTCCGTTACCGGCGCGGTCATGTCTACGCGCTCGACATAATAGGCCAGCAGCCAATAACTCAGCAAGAGAGCGATGAGAAACCAGATATAGAGCTTGCTGCCGCGAGTGGGCATGTCTGGCGGCGGCTTGGTGTAAGCAGAAGTGGCTTGGCTGGTCACGGCCGTTCCTCCTTCTTCTTGTAATTGGCTGATATTTGCGGCGGGGGAATTTCCTGCCCCCACGTCTTCATTTGCCGCGAAGTGTCTGCTACCAGGCTGGCCATAATTTGCTGGGGTACCATCGCCTGGATAGAACCTTCAGAGACGGCTTCTTCCAGCGCTTCAATCATGCGCAGGGTAATGATTTGGGCTAAATCGGCGTCATTTTCCTGGCGCATGGCGTCTATGCTGCGGGCGATGGTGTCTATAATTTCAATTTGCGCTCTGGCTCTGGCTTGTTTCAGACGGCGGTCGGCTTCGGCTTGCCCCTTATTTTGTTGAATTTCAATTTTATGCTGCCATTCGGATTTCCACTGTTTTTTCTGCTGTTCCCGTATTTCTTTGGGGATTTCCAGATCGGTTAATTTGACTTGCAGGAACTGGATATGTTGCGTTTTGTACATATTTTCCAGTTCTTTTTTTACGGTTTCAGCTACCTTAAGCGCAACGCCTGTGGTGGGTAGGATGACCTCATCGAGAGCGTAGCGAGTCAGGGCGGTCAGAGCCAGGGAAGCCGCTTTGGCGGTTATTTGGGATGTCCAGGATTGAGGCACGCCTTTTTCATCTATGGTGTCGGCGTAGGCGATGAAAAAGATGGCTTCTGGTTCGTAAGGGTACAACAGCCGGTCATTTGGCGTTACCGGGGGGCGTTCTACCTGAAATTCGACGGTGACTTTGGCTTCAATCTGGATGCCGTCGCGGGTGGTGGCTTTGATAGTTTGGCTGCGGCTTTGTTTGCGCAGGTCTACCAGTTTGCGCACCCGGTCTCTGATTCCCAGCATAGTGAAGCCTGGTCCTTTGGGGCCGACATACTGCTTCCCTTTGGTAACGGCGACGACTTGATACGGCCGTAACAATCCGGCATTCAACGTGGCAAAACTGGGCGGAAGTTCTTCTTTGGCGCGTTGTCTCTTCTTCGTCCGGCTGCGGCCCTGTTTACGATCCTTTTTGGAAGACTTTCCCGGTGTTCTGACGCTCGCCGCAGGTGAAGTGAAATAAGCCCGCACCATCAGGTACCAGCCTTGCCACCAGCCATCACTGCCGCCTAAAGGGGTGATAAATTGGGCATAATAGAGGAGAACGAAGACAAAGGTGACGCTGGCCACAGAGAGCCAAAACAAAGCGCCAAACAGCTTGAGCCGTACTCCCAAACTGTCATTGAGGGTATATCCTATAGAGGCCACGACGATGGCTACTATAATGATAATTAAGACATTCAGGTTAAGCGATAATCTGTTTTTTCTCAAAGCAGTCTGGTACTGGAGCAAACTCGTCTTGCTGAATGGACAACGGCCGTTTGCTACTGTTTAACTGTCTCGCCCCAAATTAACTTCCCGCTAAAATTTGTGGGGTGAAACAGTGGCCCGGTTTAAGAGATTCATCATCCGGTCAACTATACCATAGGGCTGTTTGTGAGGGCAACTGACATTATGTTATTTTTTTGACGGCCGTCTAAAGGCGAGTATAATTTAGCTATATCCGGGCGGTTGGCTCAGTTGGTTAGAGCGCTACGTTGACATCGTAGAGGTCACAAGTTCGAGTCTTGTACCGCCCACAGCAAAAGCCGCCCCAGATAGTTCTGGGGCGGCTTGTTTTATAAGGGGGCAAAGCGGCCAAGTTGCAGGGTGGCAAAGTGGCAAGCAGCTTTTCATGGAGTCACTTTGCTACTTGTCCCTTTGCTGCCTACCACTTTTACTTATAACTGGCTACCACCTCCATATTTCCCGCTTCATCAAAAGCGACTACGTCATAGGGTTGTGTGACTCCGCCGGCATCCATACCGGGTGAGCCGGGCGGCATTCCGGCCACGGCTACGCCGATAATATCCGGTCGCTCGGTCAACATTTGATCAATTTCGGTAACGGGCACGTGCCCTTCCACTACATAGCCGTCCACGACGGCCGTATGGCAAGATTGCACTGCTGCGGGAACGTGATACCGGTTTTTTACGGCCGTCAGGTCAGACACATCATTGACCTGCACCGAGTACCCATTCTCCTGCAAATATGCAATCCAATCGCCGCAGCAGCCTCAAGTAGGCGACCGGAACACTTCGATTACCGGTCCGGTACCGGAGTTTACGGCCGGGGCTGCTTCCTGCTTTTCTGCGGTTGTGTTGCACGCCGCCAGCAGCAGCAGGAACAGCAGACTGAGAAAAGACAATCGTTTTATCATAAGTTGTTAACGCTCCTTAGGTTTTAGATTCCCTTTCCAGAAAAGGGTGTTTCCATTTTACCGGATTGGGCTGCTTTCTTATAGTTACAATGCTCATATGAATGGCTGACAGATGGCAGGACACGAGAGTGATATCCGTAACGGCCGTACCCGGGATGAACCAGATGTTAAATTGCCCTGATGGGCATGGTTCAAAAACCCGGAAAACCAGCTTAGCACTTTGTAGGGCGATTTGCAAAATCGCCCAGAGAACGATTTTGCAAATCGTTCTACAATTTGTAAAGATACTTTTGTCCAAAATGAACCATGTCCTGATGCAATCTATGAGTCAACGGGTTACAATTAAACGCAATAATTTCTTGTGAAAGCAGGAAGGGAGAAATGGCTATGAAAATTGGCTTGATTGGTCTGGGTAATTTGGGAACGGCCGTAGCAAATTTGGTGGCGCAAAATGGCTATGACGTGCTGGGCTGGGAATACCAGTCAGCCGTCGTGGAAGAAATCAATACGCAGCACGTCAATAGCAAATTTCTGGACGGGGTGATCCTGGATGACAAACTAAAAGCCACGACGGAGATTACGGCCGTATTACAAGAATGCGCGGTGATATTTGTGGCCATACCTTCCGTGTTTGTCAAATCCACCCTGGAACCGGTGCGCCACCTCGTGCCGCCAGAAACGATCATCGTCAACATGGCCAAAGGGATTGACAGCAAGATCGGCCTCACTTCCTTCCAAACCCTGGCTGGAATATGGCCGCAGCAGCGTCTGGTCATGCTTTCCGGGCCGTCCATTGCCAACGAGTTTGCCCGTGGGTTGCCCACGGTAGTTATGTTGGCCGGGGAAGACCGCCGCGAACTGCTGGTCGTCTCCCGCATCCTGGACAACGAACACTTCCGCACTCGTTTTTCGGATGATGCGGTGGGGGTGGAGTTGGGCGGTATTCTCAAAAACATCTATGCCATCGGCCTGGGGATGTTTGACGGGCAAAACGTGGTCAGCATCAATTTTCGGGCCGTTTACCTGACCATTGCCCTGGAAGAGATGGCCCGTATCGGCGTGGCCATGGGGGCCAGAATTGAAACCTTCCTGTACCTGGCGGGCATCGGTGATTTGTTGGCGACGGCTTTAAGCGAACACAGTCATAACCGCCATTTGGGGGAGCGGCTGGCCCAGGGACTTTCCCGTGAACAAATCCGGGAGGAGATGGGCGTGCTGCCGGAAGGGTACAATACCTTGAAGTCCATCCTCTATGTGGCTGAGAAGCTGCACGTGTCGGTGCCGTTGGCGAAAGGGTTGTGGGATGTGATATGCGGTCGGATAACGGCCGATAAGTTCATCACCTTATTCATCCGTGATTTTGTGGAGTAGCGATTAAAATCGTGGCTGCGTTTGCCAAGACCGCCTGCGCGGTCTGGATTCCAGTCGGCGAAGGCCGACTTTGCAGACGTAGGTGCAGTTTCCAACTGCCCGCCGGTTTATTATTTGTGATTGTATCTGCATTTTCTTTATGCTATCCTTTTCCTGCTGAGAACCGGGGGATGGTTCAAATTGTCCTTGACACTTGCAGGACGATTTTGCCAATCGTCCAGGGGGCGATTTACAAAATCGCCCTACAAAAGCGAGTCGCTATTTCACAATGCAACCGGAACAGAAAGCCCGCCAACAAATAGACGACCTTCTCCGCCACGCCGGTTGGGATGTGCAGGATCGGGAGGCGATGAACCTGTTCGATCCGGCCCATCCGGGCGTGGCCGTGCGCGAAGCCCATCTCCAGACCGGCTACGCCGACTACCTGCTCTTTGTGGAAGGCAAGGCGCTGGGGGTGATTGAAGCCAAGAAAGCGGGCGTGCCTTTGAGCGGGGTAGAAGCGCAGGCGGAGCGGTACAGCGTCGGCTTGCCGCCCCATATGCGCGCCTGGCGGCCGGAGGAACCGCTGCCTTTCCTTTACCAAAGTACCGGCGTGGAAACGTTTTTCACCAACAAGCTGGACCCGGAACCGCGCAGCCGCCGCGTCTTTGCCTTCCACCGGCCGGAAACGCTGCGGG
Source organism: Ardenticatenaceae bacterium (assembly GCA_027054335.1). Taxonomy (GTDB): domain Bacteria; phylum Chloroflexota; class Anaerolineae; order Promineifilales; family Promineifilaceae; genus JAJRTP01. The sequence goes on along the minus strand of JALUPA010000524.1, from coordinate 19,713 downwards.
ATTGGGCGTTGGAGCGGACCGGTTTGCGGGAACGGCTGCGCCGGATGCCGCCGCTGGCCGAAAAGGATTTGTGGCCGCCGCAGGTGGCGGCGATTGGCAATCTGGAGCAGTCGCTCGCCCAGGATCGGCCCCGCGCTTTGATTCAGATGGCCACGGGGAGCGGGAAGACGGTTACGGCCGTTAACTTCATCTACCGCCTCATCCAATACGCCAATGCCCGCCGCGTCCTCTTTTTGGTTGACCGCACCAACCTGGGGGAGCAGGCGCACAATGCCTTCACCCAATTCGAGACGCCGGACGACGGCCGTAAATTCTCCGAACTGTACAACATCCGCCACATGCACAGCAACGCGATAGACGTGGCCGGGGACGTGAACCGCGTTTACATCAGCACCATCCAGCGGCTTTACTCCATTCTCAAGGGCGAAGAAGAGTTTGACGCAGCCAACGAGACCCGCTCCATGTACGAATTGTTGGACGATTTGCCAAATCGTCCGGGCGATTTAACAAATCGCCCTACGGTGCGGTTTGAGGGGAAACTGCCCATTGAGTTTTTTGACTTTATCGTGATTGACGAGTGCCATCGCTCCATCTACACCATCTGGAAGCAGGTGCTGGAGTATTTTGACGCCTATTACATCGGCCTGACGGCCACGCCGGGCAAGCAGACCATCGGCTTCTTCAACCAGAATCTGGTGCAATCCTACACCCACGAGGACGCGGTGGCCGACGGCATCAACGTGCCCGGCGACGTGTACCGCATCCTCACCCAAATCAGCCAGGCGGGCAGCGTCGTCGAGTCCGGCTATTACGTGGGCAAGATGGACCGGCTGACCCGCGACCAACGGGAGGAGCGGCTGGACGAGGATTTCGTCTACACCGCCCGCCAGCTTGACCGGGACGTGGTGAGCGTCAGCCAGATTCGCACCCTCATCCGCACCTTCCGCGACAAATTATTTACGGAGATATTTCCGGGGCGGCAGATTGTGCCCAAGACACTGATCTTTGCCAAAGATGACAATCACGCGGAAAACATTGTGCGCATTGTGCGGGAGGAGTTTGGCAAGGGGAATGATTTTTGCCAGAAGATTACCTATCGCGCTGACCGCAAGCCAAAGGACATTTTGCAGGATTTCCGCAACAGCTACAATCCGCGCATTGCCGTGACAGTGGATATGATTGCTACGGGGACGGACGTGCGGGCGATTGAAATTTTGCTCTTTATGCGGCTGGTGCGCTCGCGGGGCTATTTTGAGCAGATGCGGGGGCGGGGGACGCGCATCATTCAGACGGATGAGCTGCAAGGCGTCACCAGCGACGCGGCGGCCAAGACGCATTTTGTCTTGGTGGATACGGTGGGGCTGACGGAGGTGGGGATGACGGAGACGGCCCCGCCGCTGGAACGGAAGCGCACCGTGCCGTTTGCTAAATTGCTGGAGCAGGTGGGATACGGGGCGCATGACCCGGATACGGTGTCGTCGCTGGCGGGGCGATTGGCCCGGCTGCGGCAGAAGATGACGTCGGATGAGGAAGCGTTGGTGGCGGATTATGGCAACGGCCGTACCCTGCCCGATCTCATTCATGGCTTGCTGGCTGCGTTGGACGATTTTGAAAATCGTCCTACGGCGTTGTGGGAAGCGACGGAACCATTACGCGCCAACCCCAAGCTGCGCCAAACCCTCATTGACATCCAGCAGCGCAACGAGATTGTCATTGATCGGGTGAGCGAGGACGTGGTGCTGGAAGCCGGATTCGACACGGCGGCCAGCGACCAACTGCGCCAGATGGTGGCCGATTTCCGCCAGTTCATCGAGGAAAACAAGGATGAGTTAACTGCCCTGCAAATCCTCTACAATCAGCCATACAGCCAACGCGCCCTGACGCTGCGGGAATTGAAGGCGTTGAATGAGGCCCTGCAACGGCCGCCCCATTTCTGGACAGAGGAGAAGTTGTGGCGGGCTTACGCCCAGTTGGAACGAGACAAGGTGCGCGGCGTGGGGGCGCAGCGGGTGCTGACGGATTTGATTGCCCTGGTGCGGCACGCCATCCAGCCGGAGGCGACGCTGGCCCCCTACCCGGAGCAGGTGCGGGCGCGGTATGAGGCGTGGCTGGCGGCGCAGGAAGCGGCGGGACGGCAGTTCAGCCCGGAGCAGCGTTGGTGGCTGGACAGGATTGCCGGGTTTATCGGCCTCAATTTGCAGATTGCGCCGGATGATTTGGATTTGGATGGGGAGATGTATAATCGGGGCGGCCGTTTTGCCGCAGCGCAGGCGTTGGGAGAGGATTGGCGGCAACTGCTGGAGGAAATGAACCGGGAACTGGTTGTGTAGGACGATTTGTCAAATCGTCCATAGGCGATTAAGCAAATCGCCCTACGGAGTGGGTGATGGGTCAATATAATTACAAACCGGAATATAAGCGTCATTTGCCGCATATTCAACCGCCAGATGCGACGTTGTTTGTGACAATTCGCCTGACCGGGTCTATTCCCAGAGCGGTACTGGAGCGGTTAAAGATGGAGGCTGAAGAACGGGAGAGGCAGCTCAAGCAAACGGCCGTTTCTGCCGAACTGCCCCGCTTGTTTTACGAGGAGCAAAAACGACAGTTTGGCCGGTTTGATGCGGTGTTGGACAAGGCCGAAACCGGCCCGTTCTGGTTGAGCCGGCCTGAAATTGCCCGGATGTTCGTCGAGGCCATTCACTATCGAGACGGGAAGGTGTATGATTTGGATGCGTTTACCGTGATGTCCAATCATGCCCATCTTGTATTTCGGCCGTTGGAAAGAGAGGCAGGTATTTACTATGCCTTGCAGACGATCATGCACTCTTTGAAGCGATATACGGCCGTGGAAGCCAACAAAGTTTTAGGGCGAAAAGGTGCATTTTGGCAGCACGAAAGCTATGATCACGTGGTGCGCGACCGGCAAGAATGGGAACGAATTATCGCGTATGTGATCAATAATCCGGTGAAAGCCGGGCTGGTAGAAAAATGGGAAGATTGGCCCTGGACTTATTTGAAGGATTCGTAGAGGGGGGCGATTTAACAAATCGCCCTACAAAGGGATGACGGATGACGACAAGCGAAACTGAGACCTTGTTGGGCGATTTGCCAAATCGCCCTACAGAACGGCCGTTACCCGATGGCTGGACATGGACAACATTAGGTGATGTTTGTACTAAACCTCAATATGGATACACAACCAAAGCTCAAGAGAAAGGGAGTGGGCCAAAATTTTTACGGATCACTGATTTATCAAAGGGTGCAGTGAATTGGGATTTGGTACCATATTGCCTTAATCCTCCCCAAAATCCTGAAAAATATTTATTGAAAAGAGATGATTTATTGGTAGCAAGGGCAGGATCGGTCGGTAAAGCTTTTCGTGTTGTTGATCCTCCATTTGCTATTTTTGCATCATATCTGATTCGATTCAGGAGTTTGTGGCCATCTGCTAAATATTTGGAGTATTTTCTTCAATCACCTGGATACTGGAAGCAAATACAAGATTCAACAATGGGTATCACAATCCCGAATGTAAATGCTTCTAAATTGTCACAGCTTTTACTTCCGCTTGCGCCGCTGGAAGAACAAGAGCGGATTGTGGCGGAAATTGAGAAGCAGTTCACCCGGCTGGATCAGGCGGTGGCCTCGCTGCGGCGGCTGGAAGGCAGTTTGGCCCGCTACAAGGCCAGCGTCCTCAAGGCGGCCTGTGAAGGGCGGCTGGTTCCCCAGGACCCGGACGATGAACCGGCGGACAAGCTGCTGGCCCGCATCCTGGCGGAACGCCGCGCCCAATGGGAGGCGCGGGAGTGGCAAAACCTGATCGTCAAGGCGCAAAAGAAGGCGGCCCAGGCCCGGCGTAAGGCGCAAGGTCTGCCCGCCCGCGCCAAAGATGTGGCGCAGGTGGAATGGGCAGCGATACCGGAAGGGGAATATGCCCGTTTCTTGCCAAAGGATGATAAGTGGCAGGAGAAGTATAAGGAACCAGGTGGGGTGGATACGGCCGTTTTGCCTGCCTTGCCGGAGGGGTGGGTGTGGGCGAATATCGGTTATTTATTTGATGTCAAAGTTGGAGCAACCCCTTCCCGAAAAAAGCCTGAATATTGGAACGGAAACATTCCATGGGTTAGCTCTGGTGAAGTGGCGTTTGGAAGAATAACAAAAACACGAGAGACAATTACTCAAGCTGGACTTGAAAATAGTAGTGTTCAACTTAATCCACCCGGAACTGTACTTCTTGCTATGATTGGAGAAGGTAAAACACGAGGCCAGGCAGCCATTCTTGGTATTTCTGCAACTAACAACCAAAATGCAATAGCGATTTTATGCGCAAAGACTCCGATTTTGCCAGAATGGGTATTTTACTGGCTAATGGCAAAATATGAGGAAACTCGCCACGGTGGTTCAGGTGGAATGCAACCTGCCTTAAATTCAAGATTGGTTAAGGCTTTACCGATGGCAATACCACCCACTAACGAACAAAAACGCATCGTCGCCGAAGTAGAGCGGCGGCTCTCCGTCGTCGCCGCCACCGAGCAAGCCATCGCCGCCAACTTGGCCCGCGCCCAACGCCTGCGCCAGGCCATCCTCCACCGCGCCTTCACCGGCCAATTAACACAACAGTAGGGCGATTTGCCAAATCGCCCAACGAGGAGAATGATATGAAAGATCCGTATTCCGTCCCCAAAAAGATGCAGGAAACATACGATACCATCACCGCGCTGACGGATGGTTTTTGCGAGGCCCATCTGAATGATGAGTATGCCGATATGTGCCGCCTGATGACCGCCAAACTGTGCCGGAAACGGCCGTCGCCTTTAGCCAGCGGCCGGGCCAAAAACTGGGCGGCCGGCATCGTCCACGCCGTCGGAACCGTCAACTTTGCCTTCGACAAAAGCCAGACGCCGCACACCACCGTACCGGAAATCAGCCACTACTTCGGCGTGGGCAAAAGCAGCCCCGCCAGCAAATCCAAAGTGATCCGCGACCTGCTGGACATTGGCCTGATGGACCCGGCCTGGACGCTGCCCAGCCGCATGGACAGCAATCCGATGGCCTGGTATGTCATGGTGGACGGCCTGATTCTGGATGCCCGCAGTCTGCCCCGCGAAATTCAGGAAGTCGCTTTTGCCAAAGGGTTGATTCCCTACATACCGGGCGAGCGGCCGTAGGGCGATTTGCCAAATCGCCCAACAGGTGAGGAGAGAAATGAACGAGAACATTGATAAAAGTATCACCCGAAAAATGTTTACCCACGAGGCAGCCAATCCGCCGGCCGTCTGCCCCCAATGCGGCGCACAGTTGGTTCAGGATTTTGGGCCTTATCTGGTAGCCACCCGCAGCGACCGCCGCTGGATGGATGAATTTGTAACAAATGGCCCGTTTGGTTATTTGTGCCCAGAATGCCCCACGGCCGTAATCCATTTCCCGGAATTGTCAAATATGTTTGACGGTATCCCTGCGCAGCCGGATTGGGAAGTAGGCGCAGAACTCACCGTATTGGGTGTGCTTGATCTGGACGCCGCGCCGCCGGGCAAAGAGAACGAGCCTCTTGAGTTGTTACTCCCCTATGTTCTGACGCTGTTTGAACTGGATGAAGCGCCGGACAGCGACAGTAAACCGGTGGACACCAGTATTGAACGCACCTTGTATTTTGCCGGAGAAGAGAGGCCGCCGAAAAAATGCCCGGAATGCAAACGGCCGTTGCTGCTGGATTACGGCCCGTATCTGGTGCGGCGCATTCGCCGATGGCGGGGCGATGAGGAGTATGCTCTGGCAGGGCCGTTTGGCTGGTTGTGTCCGGGATGCGCTACGGTCGTGATCCACGTACCGGAATTAGTGGAGACGATGGAAGACGCTTTGGGCGATATGGGCGACAAAATCAACTTGACCGTCCTGGGGCGCTTCAATCTGGAAGATGTGCCCCCCGAGCTGGCGCATCTTCCCCCGGATGAACTGCCGCCGGAATTCCTGGTGTGGTACCCGCACGCCTCAAAGCCCATGAAGCAGCGCAAAAAACGGCCGCGCAAGCCCAAGCCTAAAAGAAGGAAGCGAAGAAAGTAGGGCGATTTGCCAAATTGCCCTGCAAAACATCATTTGGAGTGAAATATGCCACGTAAAAAAATGATACCGGACGAGATACGCGAGCAAGTTGTTGCCATTGTGGATCAATTTAACGAAGAAAATGCTTTACCGCCTGAAGCCGATCCTGTGTGGCAGACTTTGCAGAGGTTGGGCGTATCTTCCGAGAACCAGCGCCGTATTGGCATATACGTTCCCCGATTTAGAGGCGCATATTTGTACCTGGATCGGATTGGTTATAATCAACGGCCGTCAGAAATTTGCCGCCTTAAATGGACAGGCTCAATGGACAAATGGGAATTTGCCATCTATAAACACAGTAAAAACCATTACGATCCCGATGAATGGATGTTCCCCGGTTCTGGCGAGGTAGACGGAACAATAATCGGGGCCATGCGGGCCGGTAATCAGGCTTATCCAGTTTAGAACGATTTTGCACGCCCCAGGGACGATTTACCAAATCGTCCTACAGAGGAGTAACCATGTCCCAATCATCAGCCATCGTACAACGTCTCTGGAATTACTGCACCGTCCTGCGGGACGACGGCCTCTCCTACGGCGATTACGTCGAGCAGCTCACCTACCTCCTCTTCCTAAAAATGGACGACGAGCGGCGCAAAATCGGCCAGCCGTCCACCATTCCCGACGACTACAGTTGGGCCAGCCTGGTTCATCTGGACGGCCCTGACCTGGAAACCCATTACCGGGAGATTTTGCAGCAATTGGGCGCCGGGAGCGGCCTCATCCCCACCATCTTCCGCAAGGCGCAAAACAGGGTGCAAGACCCAGCCAAACTCAAGCGGCTCGTCACCCTGATTGACGGGGAAAACTGGCACAGCCTCAACGTGGACGTAAAGGCGGACATCTACGAAGGGCTGCTGGAAAAGAACGCCCAGGATGTGAAGTCCGGCGCGGGGCAATACTTTACGCCGCGCCCCCTCATCCAGGCGATGGTGGATGTCATGCAGCCCCAGCCGGGCGATACCATTTGCGATCCGGCTTGTGGCACGGGCGGTTTCCTCCTGGCGGCGTATGAGTACGTGGCCCAACACAACCAGCTTGACCGCGACCAGTGGCGGCGCCTGCGTGCGGAGGCGCTGCACGGCTGGGAGATTGTGGACAACACGGCGCGGCTCTGTGTGATGAATTTGTATCTGCATGGGATTGGGCATGAAAACGGCCGTTCCCCCATCCACGTAGACGACGCCTTAGCCAACAAACCAGCCACCACCTACGACATGGTGCTGACCAATCCCCCCTTTGGCAAAAAGTCCAGCGTCACCTACATCACCGAAGAAGGGGAAGTGAAGCGAGAGGCCCAAACCATCGTCCGGGACGATTTCTGGACTTCCACCAGTAACAAGCAGCTCAACTTTGTGCAGCACGTGCACAAATTGCTGCGGCAGCAGGGCAAAGCGGCCGTCGTCGTGCCGGACAATGTGCTGTTTGAAGGTGGCGCGGGGGAGACGGTGCGGCGCAAACTGCTGCAAGAGAGCGATTTGCACACCATCCTGCGCCTGCCGACGGGCATCTTCTACGCGCAGGGGGTGAAGGCGAACGTGCTGTTTTTTGAGCGCAAACCGGGGCGGGAACGGCCGTGGACAGATACCATCTGGTTTTACGATTACCGCACCAACGTCCACCACACCCTCAAGCAAAACCCCCTCAGCCGCGCCGACCTGGATGAGTTTGTGGCCTGCTTCAACCCGGCCAACTGGCACGAGCGGGCGGCTACCTGGAGCGAAGAGAAGCCGGACGGCCGTTGGCGGCCCTACGCCTACGAGGAAATCATTGCCCGCGACAAGGTAAACCTGGACATCTTCTGGCTGCGGGACGAATCCCTGGAAGACACGGAAAATCTGCCCGACCCGGACGTCATCGCCGCCGAAATTGTGGAAGAACTGGAAGCTGCGCTGGCCCAATTCCGCCTGATTGCTACAGATTTGGGCGCTTCGTAGGGCGATTTGCCAAATCGCCTTACAGGATTGAAACGATGACCATTTCACCGGAAAAACAAGCCTACCTGCAACTGCTGGCCCAACAATACCCCACCATCCAGGCCGCCGCCGCCGAAATCATCAACCTGACGGCCCGGATGCAACTGCCCAAAGGTACGGAACATTTCGTCTCTGATATTCACGGCGAGTACGGGGCGTTCCAGCACATCCTCAGAAGTGGTTCCGGCTCCATCATGCGCCACATCAAGGAGCAGTTTGCCGACGAGTTGACCGAGCAGGAAATGTGTGATCTGGCGACGCTTATTTACTATCCGGAGCAGAAATTGGCGCTGCTGCTGGATGGGGTGGGGGATACGGCCGCATGGTACCGCGCCGCCTTCTTCCAACTCATCAAACTATGCCGCGTCCTGGCCTCCAAATACACCCGCGCCGACGTGCGCGCCGCCCTGCCCCCGGCCTTTGCCCCCATCCTGGAAGAACTGCTTCACGAACAGGAAGGCATCGGCAACAAACACGAATACTATCTGACCATTATAGACACCATCATCTCCCTGGATCAGGCTGACGAATTCATCGGCGCGCTGGCCGAACTTTGCCAGCGCCTGGCCATTGCCCGCCTGCACGTCATCGGCGACGTGTACGACCGCGGCCCCGCCGCCCACCGTATCATGGACACCCTCATGGCTTACCACGACGTGGACGTGCAATAGGGCAATCACGACATTCTGTGGATGGGCGCGGCGGCGGGCAGCGCGGCCTGCTTGGCTAACGTCATCCGCACCGCCCTGCGCTACGCCAACATGGAAACGCTGCAAAACGGCTACGCCATCAGCCTGCTGCCCCTGGCCACCTTCGCCCTGAACGCCTACGCCGACGACGCCTGCGCCATTTTCTACCCCAAAACGCCGGGCGACGAGGTATACACGGATAACGAACTGCGCCTCATGGCCAAGATGCACAAGGCCATCGCCGTCATCCAGTTCAAACTGGAAGCGCAAATCATCCAGCGCCGCCCCCACTTCCAGATGCAAGACCGGCTGCTGCTGGACAAAATTAATTACGAAAAAGGCGCGATTTACCTGAACGGGCAGGATTATCCCCTGTTGGACACGCAGTTCCCCACGATTGACCCCGCCGACCCTTACCGCCTCACCCCGGAGGAGGAAAATACCGTGCAAAAGCTGCAACAATCGTTTGCCATCAGCGAGAAGTTGCAGCAGCACGTCCGTTTTCTCTTTGCCAAAGGCAGTATGTATCTGGTTTACAATGGCAATCTGCTTTACCACGGCTGCATTCCGATGGAGGCAAACGGTTCGTTCATGGCGGCTAAAGTGGGCGGCCGGGAATTTTGCGGGAAAGAATTTATGGATCGGCTGGATCGACTGGCGCGGCAGGGGTATTTCAGTGCGGATGACCAGGAGAAGGTGTACGGTCAGGATGTGCTGTGGTATTTGTGGACGGGGGCCAGGTCGCCGATTTTTGGCAAGAACAAGATGGCGACGTTTGAGCGGTATTTTATTGCGGACAAGGCGACGCACCAGGAGGAGAAGAATCCTTATTACACGCTGCGGGATCGGGAGGAAACGGCCGTAGCCATCCTGAAAGAGTTCGGTCTCAACCCGGACACGGCACACATCATCAACGGGCACGTGCCGGTGCAGGTGAAGAAAGGGGAAAGCCCCATCAAAGCGGGCGGTAAACTGCTGGTGATTGACGGCGGCTTTGCCAGAGCGTACCAGAACATTACCGGTATTGCCGGTTACAGCCTGATCTACAATTCCTACGGCCTGCTCCTGGCCTCCCATGCCCCGTTTGAATCGGTGCAGCAAGCTATCGAGAACAATGTGCAGATGCAAACCCGGACGCAAATCCTGGAACGCAACCAGACACGCATCCGCGTGAAGGATACGGACGAGGGGCGGGACATTCAGGACAAGATTGATAATTTGCAAGAACTGCTGTGGGCGTATCGCACGGGGTTGATTCAGGAAGGGTAACGGCCGTTGCCCTGTCTAGCCAAAAAGCTCCGCGTGGCTGCCTGTTCTGGCGAGTTGCAACTCATCCCCTTCAATGCGATAAATGAGCAGCCAGTCGGGTTGCAGGTGACACTCCCGGAAGCCGTGCCAGTTGCCTATTAATGCGTGATCCCGGTAACGGCCGTCCAACGGCTTTTCGGCGGCAAGCGTCTTGATTACCAGTTCCAGTTGCGCCAAATCACGGCCTTGACGACGCAAACGCTTTACGTCCCGGCGAAATCTGGTGGCCTGACGAATGATAAGCGGCATGGGTTAACTATTCCAGTCCGCAAACAGTTCATCCGGGGTAGAAAACAAATCGCCTCCCTTGTCTTCCAGTTCCATCATGGCCGCCAGCGTTTCCGGATTGGGCATTTTAGCCATTGGCTGGAAGGGAAGCCCGCCTCTGTTGACAGTTTGCTGCAGGAAGAGACGAATGGCTTCCGCCGTGGACAGGCCAATAGCGGAAAAGACGGCTTCCGCTTCTTGTTTGAGTTCAGAATTTATCCGCGCCTGAACGGTAACATTGGGCATAGGGTGTTCTCCTTCGCCGAAATCTAAAGATTATAACTGCATTATACATCTTAATGATGGTAAATTGCAATCATTTGCAGGCAAATAGCATAATAATCTGGAAACCTTCATCAATGCAGGCAAATCATGCAACGCTTGAGTATAATAAAGACAGTAGCGTATCACAGGAGTATGACCTATGGCTGAACAAATAAACATTTCCATTCCGCAAACACTTTACCGCCGCGTCCGCGAATTAGCCCGCGCCCGTAAACAGCCGGTAGACGATGTGCTGGTTGAGGTGTTAGACCAGGCGTTACCACCAGGTGACGAGCCAGAGATTACCGATGAAGAGGTTGCCGTCGAGCGGGAAATGCAGGCTTATATCGCTCTGCACCCGATGTTGAAAGAAAAGTATCTGGGCCAGCACGTGACAATTTTTGGCGGACAGTTGATTGATGTGGATGCAGACTATGGCGCCTTGTATGAGCGAATTGACGCCCAATATCCGGATCGATTTGTATGGTTAGCCACAGTTGAAGAAGACCCCATGCCCACATTGGTTTTCCGTTCTCCTCGTTTGGAGCCAGTCAAATGAGCCAAGTGGTTTACACTTACCAATATGACGCCGATTATGAGCCGGCCATGCCGATTGTGGATATTCGGATTGGCCGGGCTATGGCCGAGGTTTCATTGACCCTGACGTCACTGGTAGATTCCGGCGCTGACGCCACAATGATACCTATACGTTATTTGCAACAAGTCCACGCTCGGCGCAGCCGCAAAAAATGGATGCGAGGCGCAACCGGGGGGGCGAATACTGGTAGACCTGCACCCAATTTCCTTACAGATAGGCCCATTGACACAGGCTCATTTGGAAGTAGCAGGCAACACCCTGAATGACGAGGTGATTGTAGGCCGGGATGTGCTGAATCATTTAACTGTCACGCTCAACGGGCCGGGAGTTCGGTAGAAGCAGCTGTTTGAAACAAATACCTTGTGCAGGAGACTGGAGATTGGAGATCGGATATTAGCCCAATCTCTAACCTCCAATCTCCAAATCTCAGTCCCGCAGACTATTTATTTTTCACGCCTAAATATGAATTGCCTGCCCCTCTACCGCGTGCGCCGCTTCCATCAGGGCTTCGCTCAAGGTGGGGTGGGCGTGAACGTTGCGGGCAATCTCCTCCGCCGTCAGTTCCGCATTGTGGGCCAGCGTCAGCTCCGGCAGCAGTTCCGTCACGTCCGGGCCAACCAGTGACGCGCCCAAAATCTCCCCGTACTTGGCGTCCGAGATAATTTTGACAAAGCCGTCCTTTTCCCCTAACCCCAGCGCCTTACCGTTGGCCTGGAAGGGGAACTGGCCTACGTTCACTTCATAACCCGCTTCCCTGGCCTGGGCTTCCGTGTAGCCAAAACTGGCAACCTGGGGCACGCAGTACGTAGCGCGGGGCAGCATCCGGTAATCCAGCGGCTGGGTAGGCTGTCCGGCAATGGTTTCCGCGGCCACAATACCCATAGCTGAGGCAACGTGCGCCAGCCGGTAATCGGTGGCCACGTCGCCGATGGCGTAAATGTGGGACACGTTGGTGCGCATGTATTCGTCAATGGCGACGTTGCCCCGCTCTGTCAGGGCTACGTCGGCCGCTTCCAGGCCGATGCCTTCGATGTTGGGCATAAAGTTGATGGCCACCATCACCTGATCCCCCTCCAGAACTACGTCCTCTCCGGCCGTGACCCGTACGCCGTTTCCCGTGCGCTCGATGGCCTTGACCGGCGTGTCCACGTAAAAGTGGACGCCCAGCTTTTTGTACGCTTTTTCTAGTACTTTACTTACTTCCGGGTCTTCCAGGGGCAGCAGATGGGGCAGCATTTCCACAATGGTCACGTCTACGCCGTAGTTGGCCCACACGTAGGCAAATTCCACGCCAATCACCCCGCCGCCGATGATGATCAGCTTTTCCGGCAGGGTATCGGAGAGGATGGCGTGTTTGTAGGAGATGATGCGCTCACCGTCAAAGTCTACGCCGGGGAAGGGGCGGGGGCGGGCGCCGGTGGCGATGATGATGTTAGATGCCGTGCTCTCCGCCGTTCCCCCATCATTCAAGGCCACCCGCAAGGAGTTGGGGCCGGTTAATTGCCCCGTGCCTTCAAACACGTCAATCTTGTTCTTCTTCATCAAAAACTGAACGCCCTTCACCAGCCGGTTGGAGACCTGGCGGCTGCGTTTGTACGCTTTGCCATAATCCAGCGTCAGACCCTCGACGGTGAAGCCAAATTCCCGCCCCCGATGCTGCAACGTATGGGCCACTTCCGCATTTTTCAGCAACGCCTTGGAAGGAATACAGCCCACATTCAGGCACACGCCGCCCCAATACTCTTTCTCGATAATCGCCACTTTCTGGCCTAACTGCGCCGCCCGAATCGCGGCTACATAGCCCCCCGGCCCAGCACCCAAAATTGCTACGTCATATTGATTGGTCATTTTCTATTCCCTTCTGTCATAGATTGGGAGATTGGAGATTAAACTGCCGTCAATCTCCAATCTCAAAGTCCCTGAATTATACCTTAATTAGATGGTTTAGTGAGTAAATCGCCAATCATTCAACCAGAATGTATAATTTGCCGCATGGGATTTCCGGAATGGACGTTAGCAGGCATGGGCCTGTCGGTATTGGGGGCGATTTTCTTTACGCTGCTGGCTTATATTGCCCAATCGCCGCGCACACTTATGCAATTGGGGCTGACCGGGCATCACCTGGAGCTGCGGGTAAAGGCGTTTACCGGCTATGCTTTGGCTTGTTTGCTGCTGCTGTTGGGCTTTTTTCTGGCTGGTGTGCCGCTGGAACCGCTTGGGGGAGAAACGGCCGTAGCCACTCCTACCATTATCGCCGCCGCCAGCCAATCGCCTGGCGGCGCAATCGTTCCCATCACCATCGAGGCCAACAGCACGCACGCGCCTACCAGGCAGATTGCAGGTACGCGCACCCCGTCCAGCGGCGCATTTGGCGGCCCGCCGCCTGGTTTGCAAACGGAAGAAACACCGGAAGACACAGAGGAAACGGCCGTAATCGAACCCACCGAACCGGCCCCGGCCACGCCCACGCCTGATAACGATTTTACGCCCACGCCCGTTACTTCTACCCCCACGCCGACCCTCACTCCATCCCCGACGGCTACCCCTACGCCGACGATTACGCCCACGCCGATTGATGGGGATACGGCCGTCATAGACATCGGCGCGGGAACCATCTGGGTCTACCGTTCTCCCGGCGGGCAGCAGTTGGTCGTGTTGGAAAACGGCGCTACTGTGATATTGGAAAACGGCCGGGCTAACCGTGACGGCCTCATCTGGCAAAAAATCAGCACCGTTAAAGGCGTCATTGGTTGGGTGGAAGAACAATTTCTCGCTTTCGAGGAATAGTTCCCGAATTCAGCGCCGGAACGAAATGAATTTATCTCACGGATGAGATAGGGAAAAATCCATGATCCATTCATTTGTGAGACAAACAGAGGGATACCATGAACATTCTCTCCGAATTGCAAAATATCGTTGGCCCGGAACACGTCTCCACCGCTGCGGCCGACCGGCAGCAGCACGCCCACGACCAATCCGACCAGGCTCCCGGTCTGCCCGACGTCGTCGTCTGGCCCGGCAGCACCGAAGAGGTCAGCGCCATTCTCAAACTGGCAAACCGGGAGCGCGTTCCCGTGACCGCCTGGGGCGCGGGAACCAGCCTGGAAGGGCAGCCATTGGCTATTTTTGGCGGCGTCATCCTCGATTTCGGCCGGATGAACCAGATTGTGCAAATCCACGACGGCGATTTTCAGGTGACGGTACAGCCGGGTATTTTTTACATGGACATGAACAAGCAGTTAGCCCGGTATGGTCTGTTTTTTGCCCCCGACCCTGGCGCTAACGCCAGTATTGGCGGCATGTTAGCCAACAACGCCGCCGGTATCCGCACCGTCAAATACGGGGCTACCCGCGACAACGTTTTGGCGCTGCAAATCGTTTTGGCCAATGGCGACGTCATCCGTACCGGCTCCCGTTCTGTCAAACAATCCGCCGGTTATGACCTGACCCATCTTTTCGTCGGCTCCGAAGGCACGCTGGGCCTCATCACGGCAGCCACCCTGAAATTGGCCCCGCTGCCGGAATATTTCAGCGCGGCCACTGTTGCTTTCCCCGACGTGACGGCCGCGGCCCAAACGGTCTTTGAAATTATCGCCTCCGGCCTGGAACCGACGGCGCTGGAACTCCTGGATGAAACGTCGGTGGAAATCATCAACACGGAACCGGGCATCCAACTGGAACCCGGCCCCACTCTGTTTCTGGAATTCAGCGGCGCCAGCGAGGTCAGCCTGGGGGAGACGCTGGAACTGGCGGAAACAATTTGCCGGGAAAATGGCTGTCTCAGCTACCGGTCAGGTATTGGCCGGGATGCCCGCGCCCGCCTTTGGGAAGCGCGTCACCGCCTTTTTGAGGTAATGGTGCGTTACCATCAGGGGATGGGGCACGTGGTGACGGATGTGGCGGTACCTATTTCTGTGTATCCGGAGGTGGTGCGGGAAACGGCCGTCATCATCCAGAAATACCAAATCACCGGCCACCTGATCGGCCATGCCGGGGATGGCAACCTGCACACCGCCCTTTTCTTCCCGCCTGATGACGAAACGGCCGTACAACGGGTTGAGCAAGCGCGGTCAGCTATGGTAAAATTAGCTCTGTCGCTCAACGGTACCTGCACCGGGGAACACGGCGTCGGCCTGGGCAAGCAAAAATACATGCTGGCCGAACATGGCCCCAATGCCATCCATCTGATGCGTCAATTAAAAACCACCCTGGATCCGCACAATATCCTGAATCCGGGTAAAGTGTTGCCTGCGCTGGAATGATGGACGGCCGTAAAACAGGCCGGATGCGGGGCATAAATGGGGGAAATTGGGGTAAAACCCTTGCGAATCACGTCAGCCTGAGTTATGTTTAGGTGGCGTCCCTAAAGATGCTTTCATCCGCAGCGTTCTATAGCAAATTATCAGGTTAATACGAACGTTGCCCAACAGAAGCGGTAGTGAATCCTATGGCAAAAGATCGTATAAGATACGAAAAAGCGTACAGAGCCGGCCTGGCTTTCAATAAAGCCGGACAATATTCTAAAGCATTTAATGCTTTTCGTGTAGCCATTAACGAATTTCCCGATAACCCCGCTGCTTACGCCGGTCTGGGTGAAACGTGCCTAAACCTGAAACAGTTAGATCGCGCCCTGGAGTGTTACAAATTAGCCACCCGCTATTCTCGCGGCGATTTGAACTACTTGCAAAAAGTGGCCGACATTCAGGAACGCCAGGGGCAGTTAAACGAAGCTGCCCGCACCTACATGGCTGTAGGCGAACTGCTCTTCAAGCGGCAGGAGATAGATGAAGCCATTGGCAATTGGGAACGCGCCATTCGCCTCGATCCCAGTTTGTTGGGAGCGCACCGACGTCTGGCTATGGTATTCCAGCGGCAAAATCGCAAACGGGATGCTGTGCGCGAATATCTGGCCATTGCCCGCATCCTGCAAATGCGCGGCGAAAACAAAAAAGCCATGCAAATGTGCCGGGCTGCCATGCGCCTCGATCCGGATAATGACGATATCTTGACCGCCATGGAACTTATCCGCCACGGCGAAGCTGCTTTTGCGGAAAAGGCCCCAGAAGAAGCAGAACAGCTTATGTCGGCCGAAGAGCAGGAGGAAGCGGATCAGCTAACTCAGACAGTGCGCCAGATGGCGGCTGCCTTTGAAGCGGAACGCAAGCAGCAGCCGGTGACAAAGGCCGTCGCCATGGGGCCGGTAGAAGCCGCTCGTCATTTAGCCCAGGAACAGTTGGCTGAAGAAATCTTCCGCGATGAGGATGATGAAGCTGACAGTGACGCCCCCTTAAGCAAACTGGAGCGAGACGCCGCTTTGGGTCAGGGGATGGATTTTGAGCAGCGCGGCCAAATTGCGGAGGCGATTGATTCCTATAAAAAAGCCATTGCCGGCGGTTTACGCTTACCGGCCGCTTACTTTACCATTGGTTTGCTCTATCTGGAAAACCAACAGCCGGAAGAAGCCCGGAAAATGCTGGCCCAGGCCGCCCGGCACCCTGCCTACAAGAAAGCCTGCCAGGCTGCGCTTTCATAAAAGCGACCCCGCCAATTAACTGAGGCGGGTCATATCGAAATCCTCCGCAAAGGTCAGCCGGCCGACCCTAACGATTTCAAAGGCGTCTACCGGTTACGCATTCGGGAAACATCTTTTGGTTAAGGCGGCGTCACCGGCATAGATGCTGTCAGTTGTTGGTATATTCGCCAAGCCCCCAGCAGCCCGCCCAGCAAAAGCAGGAGGGCGATGGGTATCAACAACGGTAAGTCCTCTTTCAGTTTTTTCATGATTTTTCCAGATACGCATTACGAATCGCGCGTTGCAATTTGCTGACTCCGTTTTCCTTAGAGTTGTATTACTCAGCGTATAGTACAATGTAGCCGCATTGCTCGCCACACCAGGCGGCGATATTTTTGGATTTTTGCGTCACTTTGACTTTATCCCTTGCCAAAACTTACAGCCAACGAAAGTGGTGGCGTGGGGCCGACCAGTTCGCATAAGCCGGCGCCCGGAAGTAGACGGGTACGGCCGTTATCAGGCAAAGTAGTACGATCCAGATAAAGCCCGCCGGCAGCGGATGATCTGCGCCCGCGTCCAGAATGCCCGTCCAGACGATGAAGAAAGCGGCCGCTTTCTGAATATCGTCCACCGGCGAATCGTCGCCCCCCAACATTTTCTTGATTTGTGGGTAAAGGCCATCGGAAGCCACCGTTGCCGCCGCTTCGATCCCGACTTTGCCCGTGCTGCTCAACAACTGCTACCAGCGAAGGAAACACGGCCCCAATTCTTCCCAGGCCACGTCCTGGTAGACGCTCTCTTCCAGCCTGTCCAGCAGTTGGGCGAGTTTTTGTTGCTTTTCGTTGAGTTCGGTCAGGATCGGTCTGGCTTCCCGCGGCCCCTCGCCCGGCCCCTGCGGGTAGAGGGCGTCCAGCATGAGGATACTCTGTGGCGCGAGGTAGAACGGGACGGCGTTCCCATTCTTGTTCCCGCAGCCTCAACGCTTGTACACTAACATAACGGTGGGCAAGAGAGCGTAGGCGGGGATAGACGTAGGCGGGTCGGTCAATATCAGGCCGGTGGACGTGCCGCCGTCCAGGTTGAGGGCGGTATCCAGGTTCAGGTCGGAGGCGGCCAGGGTTTGGCTGAGTTGGCCCAGGGTAAAACGGCCGCGTGGAGCCAGAATAAACAGGATACGGCCGTCCCCATCCTGCCCAATCACGGTACGCCGCGCCGGTTCGCCACCAGCTTCCGTATAGCCCGCCGCGCCGCCCGGTTTTACCAGCATGGGAAACGATTGCAGGGCGTATTGCAGCGGTTCATTGGGGTCATACGGCCGTGCCCCCAACCAGCGCACCTCCGGACCAACGGCCGTTACGGCAAACATCCCGGCAAAATCCCCGTAACTCGCGCCGCTGGCCTGTCCATCCACCACCACCAACCCCGTCGCCGTAAAATCCTCCGTAAAAAAGCCGCCGTTGATCACTGCCAGCGCCCCCGTCTCCGCCTGCCACTCCTGTAACGACAACGGTTCACCCGGCCGGTAGCCTACCTGAAATTTATACAACGCCGGATCAAAGCGCAAAATGTAGAGATGTTCTATTTGACGGCCGTCCGCATCAAAAAACTGAATCACCCGCCGCTCCAGACCGGGCCGCTCTACCTCCCAACCCGTATCCGGCACAAGGGGTGTGGGCGAGGCAGCCGGAGTGACGGCCGTCGCCGGCGGCAAAATAGGCGTGGGGGAGGGGGCAGCTACGGCCGTACAGCCAGCCAGGAAGAGGAAGATAAGGGGGATAATGCGCATGATTTTTCGGTAATCGGTGGCCGGTAATCGGTAGCCGGTCACTGTTTACCGATAACCGATAACCGATAACCGATAACCGATTACTGCTCACTCCTCCCGCAGCCCAATTTCCAACCGGTGAATCCAGGTATCCAGCGGGTCCAGGCCCAACGCCATGACAACCTCATCCGGCCGGCCGGTTTTGGACGGCTGCAAGGAAAGACGCATGAAGATTGAAGGGTGTGTTTGCCGCGGATTGCGCGGATTATCAGGGATTAAATCCTGGGAAATCTGCGCCATCTGCGTAATCTGCGGATTCTCTTCCAGACGCAGATCGTAGATTAACGGCCGTAAATCATACGCCTTCGTCTTCCCCTTGCGCGTCCGTTCCCGGATGAGCGTTTCTGCCGCCATGATCTCTGTGATGCGCTGCTGCAAGACGGCCGTATCCACCGGGTCTAGCGGCGTCGCCAGATAGGAAGATTCCAGCGTTAACGCTTGCAGCGATGCGCCCGTTGTAGGCACTTCTGCCACCCGGTACACGTCAATGCCGGGAGCCATCCGGTCCATCAACTGCTGCCGCATCTCCTCCGGTTCCAGCCGCTCCCGCAGCAAAATATCGGCCAGTTCATATTCGCTGGTATAACCTAACGGCAGCGCCGCCGCCATCTGCATCCGGGGACGGCGGTTGAACCCCTGCGTGTAGGCCACCGGAATCCGCGCCCGGTTCAAAGCCCGCTCCAGCGCCCGCGCCAAATCCAGGTGGCTGATGTACCGCGCCGCCCCGCCCTTGCTAAATGTCAACCGTAATCGTTGTACGTAGTTTGCCTGCATAGCTATTGCGTATTGCGTATTTCGTATTGCGTAGATTTTTACACAATACGAAATACGCAATACGTACAATTTCCTTTTTTCTGCCAGTATATCACGGCCGTATCCCTTACACGAACCGCCCGGATAGGATAAAATGGGCCGCAATGAACAAACAACGCCAACCCGCCGCCCGCGCCAACATGCTTCAGCATGTTTCCCGTCTCAGCCGCCGGATTGCATCCGGCGGCGCAATCATTGCCCTGCTACTTCTCATCCTGGCCGCCTGCGAACGACCCGATCCCAATCAGGCCACGGCCGTCGTCCCCGAAACGACCGCCCTGCCCGCCATCACCGTCACCCCCGACAGTATTGGTTTGGGCGTGACGGCCATCGAACCGGCCACCCCCCTGCCCGTCTACGAA
>JALUPA010000523.1 GCA_027054335.1 Ardenticatenaceae bacterium | reverse complement strand
CTCACCGGCGTCCTCTTTTCCCTGAAGCGGTTCACCTGGCCCGCCTTTACCAGCGCCATTTTTAACGGCACAATCGTTATTGTGGCCTTGTTGCGGCCTGACGAGATCAGCAGTCTGGCCTGGGGGTTGCTGCTTGGCTCATTCCTGCAAATTGTCATCCAGTTGCCGGCCTTACGGGATACCCGTTTACGTTTTACACTGCATTGGCGGCATCCGGCCGTGCGTCGTATCACTATCCTCTACGCGCCTATTTTGGCCGCGCTCATCGTCAATCAAATTGCCATCTGGATTAGCTACAATCTGGCTATCCTTACCGGCGATAACAGTGTGACGTACATGACGTATGCCACGACGCTGTACCAGTTTCCCCTGGGGCTGGTGGTGACGGCGCTCTCTCTGGCCATCCTGCCCACGCTCTCCCAGATTGCCTCTGCCTTTGTCACGGCGCAAGAGTCTGACGATGAGGCGTTGGCGGTGGAGAAAGCGCACGAGTTTAAGGAGACATTGGCCAGCGGTTTACGCATGATTATTGCTTTGATTCTGCCGGCGATGGCCGGTTTGTGGGCGTTGGCTTTGCCGATTGTGGTGCTTTTGCTGGAACACGGCCGTTTTACCCCCCAGGATTCGCAGATTACGGCCGTTGTCCTGGCTGTCTACCTGATTGGCTTGCCTTTTGCTGCTATTGACCGGATGCTGGTCTACGCTTCCTATGCCCGCAAGGATACCTGGCGACCGGCTCTGGCCGGTATTTTGAGCATTATTATTTATACGATTACGGCCGTACTCCTTCTCAAGCCCCTTGGCCTGTACAGTTTGATGGTGGCTGACGCCGTTAAGCAAATCGTGCATACGTTTATGATGATCTTCATCCTTAACGGGCAAATTGGCAGTATGCGCGGCTATCAAATCAATACGACAATCATTAAATCAATACTGGCTGCGGCCGTCTCCGGCATTGCTGCTTATGCTACGGCGCAACTGGCCGCTCAGTTATGGCCCAATGATGACTTTTTGGCCCGCTTCCTGATTGTGGCGGCCGGCGGTACAGTGGGCTTTGTCGTCTATCTGGCGATGGTACTGTGGCTGGACATCCCGGAAGTGAAATCATTGGCCGGGTTGGTGCGAAGGAAAGTGAGGGGATGAGGGGCGTCTCCCTACCCCCACACGCCTTCAGCCCTTCATCTTTTCTTTTGCTTGCGGGTCATGTAAACTGGATAGAAACAGGTAGTTCAGGAAGGACAGGATGGGTAAAGAACTAATTACAAAATTGCTTCCCCTCATGGCACAGGCGAAATGGCCGCAGTCTCCGGCGGCTACGCAGCACGGCCGTCAAACGTACCTGATGGGGCTGGACAAGGTAGATGAATTTAAGGGCAATCCCAAAGTGCTGGTAGCCGCTCTACGTATATTTCTGACGGGGGATTCGGCGCCATATGCCTATGCGGGGGCAG
Organism: Ardenticatenaceae bacterium; assembly: GCA_027054335.1. Classification (GTDB taxonomy): domain Bacteria; phylum Chloroflexota; class Anaerolineae; order Promineifilales; family Promineifilaceae; genus JAJRTP01. Next base: position 1,865 of record JALUPA010000523.1, on the reverse strand, counting down.
CCTATACCTTGGTGACAGGTTCGCGGGAGGGTGACGGCCGTTACGATCCGGACGGTCTGGCGGCAGCGATGTCCTATCTGGAAAAAGCACAGGAAATGGAACCGGATACTGTAGACATCAACATGATTGAAGCGCTGATCTATACGTATAACGGCCGTCTCGATGATGCCCGCCTGGTGTTAGATTATTTGCAGGGCCAGGACCCCAGAGATTATTATTTACTCAAAGCGGAAGCAGCTTACTGGCAGCAGTTGGGAGACGTGGCACAGACCGTGTACTGGTTCAATCAGGCGGCGGATGCGGCCGTCAACATTCCTCAAAGATTGCGCCTGCGTGGTCAATTGGCCGATTTTTATATGAGCGTCGGCCAGTATGAAGAAGCCCTGGCTGTGTACAAGGAGGCCGTGCAGCACGATAAGAACAATTACGTATTCTGGCACAAAATGAGCATCATCTACTGGAAGCAGGCAGATTATGAACAGGCCGCCCGCACCAACCAGCAAGCCTTACACCTGCAAGATTTCCCGGCCGGCCGCAAAATGGAAGCGGCGTTGCAGGAAAAAATGTCTGGAACCGGTGTTTTGGGGCGGTTGTTTGGGAATAAGTAACTGAGTAATCAGGCAACTGGGTAATTACGTAATTACTCAGTTGCCCCAATTACCTTCTAAAAACGCCAACGCTTTTTGTCGTACTTCTTCCGCGGTCAACCCATTGGTGTCTATGTACAAGTCACAACGTTCTCTGGCGTGGGCCAGCCGTTTGGTTTGTGCGGCTACTCTTTGGGCGCCGCCATCCTGATGCGGCCGTCGTCGCAGCGCATTTTCATAATTTACGTCCAGGTAAATGAGAACGTCCGGTTTACTCAGGCGACGCCACATATCCGGTACCAGAGAATGCTCTTGAGCCGGCTGGCGTACCGTGTATCCGGCTTCTTTAAGCGCCTGGCCCAGTGTGGTTTTTCCGGCCGAACAGGGGCCAACGATGGCCACGCGCAACGCCTGGTGATCCAGTGAACCTGAATCTGTCTCGCTCATAATTTTGATGATACTACTCATGGGGCAAGGCGGCAAAGGGGCAGGGTAACTCTGCAACCTGGCCACTTTGCTACTCTGCCGCCAGAAATATTTATGCAAGATAGGCCGTTACCTTTCAGAACAGTATTGCCCTGGATTTTGGGTGTTCTGTTGTTCAGCCTGCTGCCGTATCTGGTGGGTTGGCTGGCTGCGCCGGAAGGCAAGCAGTTTATAGGCGTTTTTGTTAACCCGGATGATTTTTCCACTTATCTGGCAGCGATGCGGCAGGGCGGCAGCGGTTTTTGGTTGTTTCATTTCCCCTTTTCCCCGGAACCGTGGCAGCCGCGTTTGATGCTGCTGCCTTATATTTTGTGGGGCAAGTTGGCGGTTTTGCCGGGGGCGACGGCCGTAGTCTGGTACCATCTTTTGCGCTTGCTGGCCGGGTTTGTGTCGCTGAGCGTCATTTGGGTATGGGTGCGAGTGGTGCTGCCGGGGAACGGCCGTTGGCAACTGACAGCCTGGTTCCTGATTGTGTTTGGCGCCGGGATCGGTTGGCTGACAGCCATTTTGTTCAGCGGTGCGGCCAAAAACGCCGCCCTGGATTTGTTTGGGCCGGAGTGGACGGTGTTGATGAGCTTGCTCCATACGCCGCATTTTGCCCTGGGGCTGGGGCTGGAAATTTTGCTGTTCGTCTGCGTGCTGCAATGGGTGCAAAACGGCCGTATCCGTTGGGTCATTCTGGGCGCATTGACCGGTATTGCTTCCGGGCTGACCTACGTGTACCACATTCCGGTGGAAGGGTTGGTCATCGGCTTGTTTTTGCTGGCGACGGCCGTTCAGCGGCGGCGCATC